>JALYRA010000160.1 GCA_030855545.1 Actinomycetota bacterium
ATCAGCGTCAACGACAAGGTCGGGAGCTTCTCGTTCGAGACGATCCCGGACGGTCTCGCGGTCTCGAACCAGGGTAAGAACGTCCACGTCTACGTCAACCACGAGACGTCGCTCGTGCCGTTTCCCGCGGGCATCAGCGACTTCACGAACTCGCTCGTCTCGAAGCTCGTGATCGAGCGAACGTCGCAGAACATCCTCCGCGCCTCGTACGTGATCCCGTCGGAGGCCAACTACCAGCGCTTCTGCTCGAACTTCCTCGTCGGCAAGCCGCACGGATTCAGCCGCCAACTGCTGCTGACGAGCGAAGAGGCGACGGACATGGTCAACCGCACCGGAGAGGCGTTCCCGGCGCGCGCCGGAGCCGAGCAGGCCGGCGTCGTCGTCGCCTACGACATCAGGAACGACGTCTACAAGCCGGTTTACTCGATGGGCCGCCACAACCACGAGAACGCCGTGGCGATCCCGGGCTACAAGGTCTCGGTGATCCTGTCGGGCGATGACACGTTCAGCGCCCCGTCGTCGCAGATGTACATGTACCTGACGAAGGGCGTGAACGGGATCCTCAACGACGCCGGCGCCCTCTACGGCTTCAAGTCGGACGATGCGGCCGTCAACGACTACGGCGACCTCTCGCTGACGAAGAGCACGTCGGGCACGTTCATCCGCGTCCCGGTTTCGGTCGCTCTGGGAGACCAGACCGCGCTCGAGAGCTGGTCGAACCAGAATAACGTCTTCCAGTTCATCCGGATCGAGGACATCGCCTACGACAGGACGACGCCGAACGTCGTCTATTTCGCAGACACCGGCGAGCCGCGGGCGCTTCCCGACGCGACGACGACGAGGCTACGGCGCGGTCCGAGCGGAACCGCGGGGCCGTACCCGAACGGACGCCTCTTCCGGATGGAGCTCGACAAGACGAATCCACTGAAGGTGACGAGCCTGTCCGTGCTCGTCGACGGTGACTCGAAGGGTGCCGCAGGCGCGAAGGACTTGACGCTTGTTCACAACCCGGACAACATCGAGACCACGAAGAAGGCGATCCTCATCCAGGAAGACCCGGGCTCGCAGAACAGTTACGCGGCAAGCGACCCCAACGGCACGACGGCGCGGATCTGGAAGTACGACCTCGCGACGAAGGCGCTCACGGTCGTCGCCCGCGTCAATCAGAAGTCCCTCGACCCGGCGGCGGCGCAGGGCAACTGGGAGTCGTCGGGGATCGTGGACGCGTCGTACGCGTTCGGCCCGGGCTGGTTCTATTCGACCGTACAGGCGCACTCGGTCCTCGTGCAGCAGGAACGTCGCGGCACGACGACCTTCAAACGCGAGCACGGTCAGCTCTTGCTGATCAAGATCCCCGGTACGTAAGAGCTAGACGGTCTCCGAGGCGGGCGTCGCGATCGTCGCGGCGTCCGCCTCACCGTTCGCGACCCGCCGCGGCTCGCGGACGATCGCGGCGAGCCGGCCGACGAGGTCGAGCGTCTCGCCTCGCTGCACGAGCCCGTCGAGCTCGTCCAGCTTCTCCTCGAGCCACGCGCGCTCGACGGGAGACGCGTCGAGCGCGACGATCTTCGGATGCGTCGTCGGCTTCCACGTCTCGCCCTCCGCGAAGAGCTCCTCATGGGTCTTCTCGCCGGGCCGCGCGCCGATGAAGGTGATCTCGACGTCGCGGTCGGGCTCCTTGCCGGAGAGGCGGATCATGTTCCGCGCGAGGTCGAGGATCCGGATCGGCTCGCCCATGTCGAGCACGAGGATGCGGCCGCGGCCGCCGATCGCGCCGGCCTGGATCACGAGCGCGACCGCCTCCGGAATCGTCATGAAGAAGCGCGTCATCTCGGGGTCGGTCACCGTCACCGGCCCGCCGCGCTCGATCTGGCGGCGGAAGAGCGGGATGACGCTGCCGGCCGAGTTGAGCACGTTGCCGAAGCGGACGGCGACGAACTTCGTCGCCACGTCGTCGCGCTCGCCGTGCGAGCCGACGATCCACTCACAGAGGGTCTTCGACTGCCCGTAGACGCTGTAGGGATTGAGCGCCTTGTCGGTCGAGATCAGGACGAAGCGCTCGACGCCGTGTGCGATCGCAACGTCGGCGACGACGCGTGTGCCGAGGACGTTGTTGTCGACCGACTCGAGCGGGTTCGCTTCCATCAGCGGCACGTGCTTGTACGCGGCGGCGTGAAAGACGACGTCTGGGCGGTAGCGCTCGAAGACCTGAGCAAGTCGATGGCGATTGCGGATGTTCGCGAGCACCGGAACGCAGGCTCGGAACCGGCGCTCGTCGACGAGTTCCCGCTCGATGTCGAAGAGGGAGCTCTCGGCCTGGTCGACCATCACGATCCGCTGCGGCTCGGCGCGGGCGAGCTGGCGGCAGAGCTCGGCGCCGATCGAGCCACCGGCGCCCGTGACGAGCACAGTTCTGTCCTTCACGTACGACGCGATCGCATCGAGGTCGACCTCGACCGGCTCGCGGCCGAGTAGGTCCTCCACCTCGACGGGGCGGATCTGGTTCGCGAGATCGAGATCGCCCGCGATCAGCTCGTCGAGACCCGGCAGTGTCTTCACCGGCACGTTCTGGGCGCGCGCCATCTCGACGATGCGGGCACGCTGCTCGCCGGACGCGGACGGGATCGCAATCAGCAGCTCGTCGGGGCGGCGGTCACGCAGGAGATGGGGGAGCTCGTCGGTGGTGCCGAGCACTCGGATTCCGTGCAGGCGCAGGTTCTTCTTACGCGGGTCGTCGTCGATCAGGCCGATCGGCGTGTAGCCGAGGGCGGGTGTGCGCAGCATCTCGCGGAGCATCAGCTGTGCAGCGTCGCCGGCGCCGACGACGATCACCTCGCGACCGCGCGCGACGATCGAACGGGTCTGCGGGCGCTCGATGATCGTCCGCACGAGCATCCGCGAGCCGGCGACGAGCGCCAGCGTCAGCAGGCCGTCGATCACCCAGACGGTTCGCGGCACCTCGGCCGCATGGACATCGAAGAAGTCGAAGACGAGGAAGGTCACGAGCGACGCCGCGACGACACCGCGCGCGGCGCCCCACATGTCGCGCGTCGAGACGTAGCGCCACCAGCGGTTGTAGAAGCCGAAGAGCGCGAAGACCGAGAGCTTGATCGCGGCGACGAGGCCGAGCAGCTGCCAGGAGAGGTACTGCTCGTAGTAGATCGGCACATCGACGTCGAAGCGGAGCCGGAACGCGAGGTACCACGCGGCGAGGACGATCGCGAGATCGGCCGCGAGCTGCGGGAAGCGGTGCCGGTTGAACGGGCTCCTCACGCGCGGGACGCGACGCCGACGGCGCTACGAACGACGTCGACGACCCGCTCCTGCTGCTCGGCGGTGATCCCCGCCCAGAGCGGCACGGAGAAGTTCTCGGCCGCGGCGCGCTCGGTCTCGGGCAGGGCGCCCTCCGCGTAGTCGAGGTAGCGCAGCGCCGGCTGAAGATGCAACGGGGGGAGGTAGTACTGGGCGTTCCCGATCCCTGCTTCGGTCAGCGCGGCGCGAATGCGATCGCGTTCCTGCGAACGGCAGACGAAAAGGTGGTAGACGTGGCCCGGCTCGTCGACGGGGATCTCGCAGAGGTCGCCGAGGCCGAGGTCGGCGTAGCGCGCTGCGGCCTCACGGCGGGCAGAAGTCCAGCCGTCGAGCTCGCGCAGGAAGATCCGGAGCGCCGCCGCCTGCACTTCATCGAGCCGCGAGTTGTAGCCGATGTACTCGAACGTCTTTTTCGCCTTCGAGCCGTGGAAGCGAAGCATGCGAATCCGCTCGGCCAGCTCCGGGTCTCTCACCGCGATGAGGCCGCCGTCGCCGAGCCCGAAGAGATTCTTCGTGGGATAGAAGCTGAAGGTGGACGCGATGCCCGTGCCGGCGATCGCGGGAGAGCCGAAGGACTGCGCCGCGTCCTCGATGATCGGGAGGCCGAGCGCCGCGAGCTCAGTCAGCGGTGCGGGCCGGCCGAAGAGATGGACGGGCATGATCGCCTTCGTCCGCTCCGTGAGCTTCTGCGCGACGTCATCAGGATCGAGGTTGAGCGTGACCGGATCGATCTCGGCAAAGACGGGAGTCGCGCCGATCCGCGCGATCGACTCGGCGGTTGCATAGAACGTGAAGGCGGGACAGATGACCTCGTCGCCTGCCCCGATTCCGAGCGCGTCCAGGACGATCACGAGCGCGTCGGTTCCGTTCGCGACGCCGACCGTCTCCTCGACGCCGAGATACGCCGCCGCTTCCTCCTCGAACGCCGTGACGTTCGGCCCGAAGACGAACTGGCAGTTGTCGAGCACGTCCGCGAACGCCTGCTTCAGTTGCGGAATCAGCGGCGCGTACTGCGCTTTGACGTCGACAAGTGGGATCTGCATCGGCACGCCAGTCTAGCGGGGGTCGGTTGCGGGCCTCGCGCGTTTCCGGAGCACCTTCCACGTCAGGTACGCAGCCCCTGCCATGAGCACTGCGACGATTGCGTAGTCGACGTAGCGGAACGCGTGGTGGAAGTCCTCCCATCGGCTTCCGAGAGCCCAGCCGGCCCCGGCGAGCGCGAAGCACCAGATCGCCGAGCCGATCAGCGTCAGCAGGGTGTACCGCCAGAAGGGCGCGCGAAACACCCCCGCGGGGATGGAGACGAACGAGCGGACGACCGGAGTCAGCCGGCCGAGGAAGACCGCCCAGTCCTCCCAGCGCTCGAACCAGCGCTCGGCCTTGTCCAGCTTCGCCGCGTTGAGATGGAGCCAGCGGCCGTGGCGCTCGAGGAACGGCCTACCCCCGCGGGCGCCGATCCACCAGCCGCCGATCGAGCCGAGCGTGTAGCCGATCGTGCCGGCGAGAGCGATTCCGAGGTACGCCTCGAAGCCAGGCTCGAGCGTCCAGCCGAAGAGCTCCACGTTCTGACCGGCGAACGCTCCCGCGGCGACGGCGCCTCCGTAGACCATCACCGGCTCGCTCGCTGCCGGAAGGACGGCGTCGATCAGCATCAGCAGGAATACCGCGTAGAGCCCGTAGTCGCCGACGACGGTCGTCAGGAGATCGGTGATACCGGAGAGAATCGACGCGGTCGGCACCGCGGGAGCCTAGCCCTTCGGCTTGGGTTTCTCGAGCGGTACGGGTGCCCCGCGGATGACGCGGAACGTCGGCGAGGCGAGGTCGACCGCACCGAGCTCATTGCTGGCGCGGAAGCGGACGACGTAGAGCCCGCCATAGACGAACGACCTGCCGTCGCGGGTCGTGCCCTTCCAGGTTGCGGTGAAGCGGCCGGCGAGGGCGCGACGGGCGGCAAGCGCAGCGACCTGCACACCCGAGGCAGTCTCGACCGTCGCCGTCACCCTCGCAGCGCGAGTCAGGTCGACGCCCGCCGTGATCGTCTGCGTACCGCGTACCCGCACGACGAGCGACCGGCGCGAGAGCTTCGCGAAGCCGAGGGTGTTGTTGATCGTGAACGCCTGCGCGGTCGACGAGGGGCGACCGAGATCGTCGGTGGCCGTGACGTTGAGCCGCCAGCGTCCCTCGGCCGGGGCAGCCGGCGGGACGGCCGGATCGAGGGACAGGGGCGGGAAGGCGACCGGATAGGTGCCGGCCTCGCGCTCGAGCGTCTCGGTGAAGGCCGGGACGCCGCCCGGTGCGACGAGGGTCGCGGTCACCGTCGACTTGCGCACGACCTTGTAGGAGAGCTGACGCTGCGTTTCGGCGACGCCGTCGCCGTTCGGGGAGATCACTGCGTCGAGAGTCGGTGCGTAGACGCCGAAGTACATGAGTTGGAGCGCGTTCGAGGAGGGCCGCTCGCCGCCGGAGTCGGAGGGCCGGTTCAGGAGCTGCCCGTCGAACGCGAGCGTCGAAGACCCACCGCCGTCGAGAGCCGAGCCGGTCACAGCGCCGAGCCGAACGAGCGTCTGCGCGAGCTCGAAGTTCGTCATCCCGACGCTGTATCCCGGACGTCGTCCGTCGGTAACGACCATCAGCACGCGCCCGTCGGCGAGCTGGCCGACCGCGGTGCGCGGGTTGCGCGGTGCGAGCTGGTTCGACTGAAAGGCCTCTTGCGCGCGGAAGACCGGGCCGCGGTTCCGGACGAGTACAGGCCCACCGCCGACCGCCTGCGTGATTCCCGTCCACTCGGGTCGGAAGATCACTCTGAAGGTCAGGTTCGTCCCCACCGGCGCCTCTTCGGCGAGCCGCTGTCCAGCCGTGCCCCGCGCGACGAGCACGGCGCCGCCCGGCGGGATCGGCGTCCCGCCCCCGCTGGCGACGTGGATCACCGGGCCGGTCAGATCGGTGTTGGGCGTCGTCGGCGGCAGCGGGAAGATGACGGCCTCGGACACTCCCGCCTGGCTCGGAGTCGCCGTTCCGTATGCGGGGGTGAAGAGCGAGAAGCCGTTCGGGCCTGGCGACTGATTGAGGTCGTTGAGCGTGCGCCGCTGCCCGAGCCCGCGCCAGGTGCCGAAGAACTCGATCCGGCGAACGTCCAGAGCGCCCTCAGCCGTCGCGCCGACGCTCGACCGGTCGCCGAAGGGCGGCGACTCGACGACGCCGTTGCGCATCAGCACACCGCTCGGCCGGCCGGAGTCGGCGAAGAAGTCCCCGTTGACGCCGACCATCGTCGCGCTCGGCGAGAGGCGCTTCTGCATCGAGGTAACGCGCTCGAGGCCTTGGATGGACTCGTTCGAGAGCGTCGGCTGGAGCGCGTAGAGACCGGTGGGGCGCGGAGCACGAACGACGTGAATCGCGACCGGGCCGTGCGGTGTGAACTGGACGGCGCGCTCGTAGGTGACGCCGGGCATCAGCGTCGTCGTTTGCGCTGCGGCAGGCGCGGCGAACGTCAGGGCGAGAAGCCCACCGATGAGAAACCTGCGTTGCACGACCCCGGCCCAGGCTAGCCGAAGGATCGGCGGCGCTTTGCAGGGCTTTACCAAATCCGTACTTCGCGGAGGCGGCGCCAGATCTCCCGCAGCCCCCGGCCGGGCGGCTAGGTTGCAGGCATGAGTAGCGCGGCCACCGCCACCCGCACCGGGCTCGTCGAGGGGCTGATGGCACGGTTCCCGCACGTCCCCCCCGAGGCCGTGCTGAAGGAGGACCTGCTGAAGACGGGCATGTCCTTCGACGGCTCGGCGCTGACCGACAACCTCGACGGCGAGGTGAAGCCAAAGTCGTACTTCATCTTTTCTTTCGACCAGAAGCCACTGCGGGAACTGGGCGAGGCAGCATTGCGGCGGCCGCCCGAGGAGCTCGCGCTCACCGGCGGTCCGTACGGCCTGCGCCGCACGATCGTCTCGGTTCGCGTCAACCCCGACTCGCCGTACCGCGTCTCGCGTACGGAAGCCGGCGAGCTGCGGCTCTCGCTCGAGGGGCGTGAGCTCGCAGACGTCGGCCTGCCACCGATGCCCGAGTACTACCGCCACGCGCTCGCGAACGGCAAGACAGTGATGGAGACCGCGCCGACGATCCAGTGGGGCTACCTGATCTATCTCACCGTGCTCCGCCTCTGCCAGTACTTCGGCGCCAAGGAGGAGTGTGGCTTCTGCGACATCAACCACAACTGGCGTCAGCACAAGCAGGAGCGCCGCCCGTATACCGGCGTCAAGGACGTCGAAGACGTGCTGGAGGCGCTCGCGATCATTGACCGCTACGACACGGAGCGGGTGAGCAAGGCATACACGCTCACCGGAGGCTCGGTCACGAGCACGGTCGCCGGCCTCCACGAGGCGGACTTCTACGGCCGCTACGCCGAGGCGATCGAGGATCGCTTCCCGAACCGGTGGATCGGCAAGGTCGTCGCGCAGGCCCTTCCGCGCGCGGACGTGCAGCGGTTCAAGGACTACGGGATCAAGATCTACCACCCAAACTACGAGGTCTGGGACGAGCGCCTCTTCTCGATCATCTCCCCGGGCAAGGAGCGCTACGTCGGCCGCTCGGAATGGCACCGCCGGATCTTCGATGCGGCCGAGGTGTTCGGCTCCCGCTACGTGATCCCGAACTTCGTCGCGGGCGTCGAGATGGCAAAGCCCTTCGGCTTCGCGACGGTCGAGCAGGCGATCGCGAGCACGGCCGAGGGGCTCGACCACTTCATGAGCCGCGGGATCACGCCGCGGTTCACGACCTGGTGCCCAGAGCCTGCGACGCCGCTCGGGCGCGACAACCCGGAGGGCGCGCCGCTCGAGTACCACATCCGCCTGCTCGAGACCTACCGCGAGCGGCTTGGCCACCACGGCCTGAAGCCGCCGCCCGGGTACGGCGTCGCCGGCGCTGGCAACGCCGTCTTCTCGGTCAGCTCGTTCATGGACACGCTCGACCCGGACGAGGTCCCGGTCGAGGAGGCGGTGCCGGTATGAGTCGCATCTCCGTCGATGAGGCACGGGAGCTGTGGCTGCACGCGAGCGACGACGAGCTCAAGCAGCGTGCGCAGGATGTCCGCGCGCGCTGGCACGAGCCCAACCACGCCACCTACATGGTGATGCGGATCATCAACTACACGAACGTCTGCGTCGCCCAGTGCGACTACTGCGCCTTCTACGTGCTGCCGAACGAGGAGGGCGGCTACGTCCTCTCCCGCGAGGCCGTCTTCGCCAAGATCGACGACTTGGTGGAGGTCGG
>JALYRA010000169.1 GCA_030855545.1 Actinomycetota bacterium
GAGCGGCCAGGCGCCGACGACGGTCTGGAGGATCAGATACGCCTCGTTGGGGTCGCGCCACCCGCCGAGCCGCGGGCGGACGAGCGCCTCCCACCCGGCCGGGTCCTCCGTGATCGCCGCCAGCCGCGCGCGCACGTCGCCGCTTCGCTTCGTATCGTGCGTCGTCGTCGCAAGCAGGTTGCCGGGCGGCCGCGCCGCGTTCGCGGCGTGGAACGCTGCGACCGAGAGCGAGAACCGGGAGGGATCGCCGCCGACCTCGTTCAGCGCGACGAAGCGGTTCCAGCGATAGAACGCCGTGTCCTCGACGCCCTTGGCGTGCACCGGCGGCGTCGTCTGCTGGAAGCGAACGACGAACGCGTCGTGGCCGCGCTTCTCGAGCGTCAGGATCCGCGCGAGCTCGTCCGGCAAGCCTGCGCCGGCGATCGCCGCGCGATCGGCGTCCGTCACCTCGCCGACGTCCGGCTCCACGTACGTGCGGTAGACGTGCAGCGCGGCCAACGCGCGCGGGATGTCGAGCTCGAACGGCAGCTTCGCGGCGAGCTGCGCGGTCTCCTCGGAGAAGGTCGTCGCCGCCTGCTCGAGCTTCGCCTCGGCAGCGAGCTCCGCGAACGGGCGCCGCTCGCCCGTGAGCTCCTCGTACAGCCGAGTCAGCGGTTCCTCCGCCGCCTGGTCGACGAAGAGCGCGGTCACGTCATTCATGAACTCGTAGCCCGTCGTTCCCTCCACCGGCCAGTCGGCAGGGAGGCGCTCGCCCGGCTCGAGGATCTTCTCGACCCAGACTCTCGGCACGCCCGCCTCTCGCAGCCGCTCGAGGTACCGGCGCGGATTCGAGAGTCCGTCGGGGTGGTCGACCCGCACGCCGTCGATCAAGCCGTCTTGCGCGAGCTCGACCACCTTGGCGTGCGTGACCTCCCACACCTCCGGATCCTCCATTCGCACCCCGGCGAGCTCGCCGACGTCGAAGAACCGCCGGTGGGAGCCCGTGCGCCAGTCGAGGTCGAAGAACTTCGCGCGCCAGAGCGGATCGCGCCAGAACGGGTTCTCGCCGGTCGCCGCCATGTGGTTCGGAACGATGTCCAGGACGACCCCGAGTCCCGCCGAGCAGAGGGCTCGAAACTCGTCCTCGCCGCCGAGCTCCTCCGAGATGCGAGTCGGATCGACGACGTCGTAACCATGGGTCGAGCCCGCGCGCGCCTGCAGCGAAGGCGAGAGATAGAGATGCGAGATGCCGAGCTCCTGCAGATACGGCACGAGCTCGCGCGCCTGGCGGAAACCGAAGCCGGGCCGGAGCTGCAGCCGATAGGTGGCGCGGAGGTCGCTCACGCGACCCGGCGCAGGACGACGAGCGACCGTCCTTCGACCGCGACGATCCCACGCGCGGGGAACACCTCCGCGCCGGCCTCGATGTCCGGTTCGGCGGTCGAGAGCTCGTGCGCCCAGCGGCGGCCGTACGCGACCGCGGGGAGCGTGAAAACGACGCCGTCGGGCTGAGCGTTGAAGAGGATCAAGAACGTGTCGTCGATCACCGGGGCGCCCTGCGGGCTCAGCGTTGGGATCTCGGCGCCGTTGAGGAAGACGCCGAGCGTGTGCCCCTCGTCGCGCTGCCAGTTCCGCTGCGTCATCTTGCGCCCATCGGGACGGAACCACCAGACGTCAGGCGAGCCGGATCCGAGCCGCTCCTCGCCGGTGAGGAAGTCGGCCCTTCGGAAGACCGGGTGGCGCCGGCGGAAGTCGATCAGCCGCTTCGTGAACTCGAGCAGGTGCTGCCGGCGCTCGTCGAGCCGCCAGTCGAACCAGGAGATCTCGCTGTCCTGGCAGTAGGCGTTGTTGTTGCCGGCCTGCGTCCGGGCGAGCTCGTCGCCGCCGAGCAGCATCGGCACGCCCTGCGAGAGGAAGAGGGTGGCGAGGAAGTTGCGCTGCTGTCGCTCCCGGAGCAGGTTGATCGCGGGATCATCGGTCTCGCCTTCGACGCCGTGGTTCCAGCTGCGGTTGTGACTCTCCCCGTCGGCGTTGCCCTCGAGGTTCGCCTCGTTCCGCTTCTCGTTGTAGGTGACGAGGTCGCGCAGCGTGAACCCGTCGTGCGCCGTGACGAAGTTGATCGACGCGAATGGCTTGCGGCCGTCGTGCTGGTAGAGGTCGCTCGACCCGGTGAACCGCTGCGCGAACTCGCTCACGCCCGCCGCGCCGCGCCAGAAGTCCCGCATCGTGTCGCGGTAGATCCCGTTCCACTCCGTCCAGAGGACCGGGAAGTTGCCGACCTGATAGCCACCCTCACCGACGTCCCACGGCTCGGCGATCAGCTTCATCTGAGAGAGAACCGGATCCTGGTGGATGATGTCGAAGAAGGCGGAGAGCCGGTCGACCTCGTGGAACTCGCGCGCGAGCGCAGAGGCGAGATCGAATCGGAAGCCGTCGACATGGCACTCGATCGCGAAGTAGCGGAGCGAGTCCATGATCAGCCGCAGCACCGACGGGTGGACAGGATTGAGCGAGTTGCCCGTGCCCGTGTAATCCATGTAGTGGCGCGGGTCGCCCGGGACGGTGCGGTAGTACGAAAGGTTGTCGATCCCCTTGAACGAGAGCATCGGCCCGAGGTGATTGCCCTCGGCCGTGTGGTTGTAGACGACATCGAGGATGACTTCGATCCCCGCGCGGTGCATCGCCTTCACGAGCCCTTTGAACTCGCGCACCTGATCGCCGGTCGAGCCGGTGGCCGAATAGCCGGCGTGGGGAGCGAGGTAGCCGATCGAGCTGTAGCCCCAGTAGTTCGTCAGCCCTTTGTCCGCGAGCGCCTGCTCGTCGATGATGTGGTGGACGGGGAGCAGTTCGACCGCAGTGACGCCGAGCGAGGTCAGGTACTCGAGCGACGACTCTGACGCGAGCCCCGCGTAGGTGCCGCGCAGATCCTCGCGCACTCCCTCGAGCTGCTTCGTGAACCCCTTTACGTGCAGCTCGTAGATGACGGTGTCGTGCCACGGCGTCCGCAGCTGCCGGTCGCCTTCCCAGTCGAACCGCTCGTCGATCACGATTCCCTTCGGAATCGCCTCGGCGTCGTCTTCGTCGTCGCGCCCGAAGTCGGAGTCCTCGTCGCCGGGGACGTACGGCAGCGTATTGGCGCGATCCCAGCGCACCCCTCCCTCGATTGCCTTCGCGTAAGGGTCGATCAGGAGCTTCTTGGGGTTGAACCGGTGGCCCTGGTCGGGCGCCCATGGGCCGTGGACGCGATAGCCGTAGCGCTGGCCGGGACCGACCCCGGTCAGATAGCCGTGCCAGTTGAAGGCGGTCCGTTCGGTCAGCTCGTACCGGGTCTCGCGCTCGTTCCCGTCGAAAAGGCAGAGCTCGATCTTCTCGGCGTGCTCGGAGAAGAGGGAGAAGTTCGTGCCGGCGCCATCCCACCACGGGCCGAGCGGGAATGGGTTTCCGGGCCAAACCCTCACGTGGTCAGGTCGACCGTCTCGTTGACGAAGTCGACACGGAGGACGGCGCCACCGCGACGGAGCGTCAGCGTGCGGGCGTCCTCGTCGAACGCGACGGCAAGCTCGCGCGGCAGCTCGCGGCGCAGCCGCAGCAACTCGCGATAGAGCGGTTCCGGGTCGCCGAACGTGAGCTTCGAGCGTTCGAAGCTCTGCGCGTCCTGCGGATCGGGCACCTCGCCGCGAAAGCCTGCGAAGTGCTGGAACTCGCGCCGCCGGCCCTCGCGCGTCGCGTCGGCGATGAACGGGTCGATGTGGTCGGTAAAGAACTGAAAGGGCGCTCGCTCACCGTACTCCTCGCCCTGGAAGATGAGCGGCGTGAAGGTGGAGAAGAGGACGACCGCCGACGCGACTCGCCGCTTCGCATCCGGCAGGCGGTCGCCGGTCGCGCGATTGCCGATCTGGTCGTGGTTCTGAGCCGCGGCCACGATCCCAGCGGCCTCCGGTCGCCGCAGCTCGGCCGCGATCTGCGCCATCGACCCGTCAAAATCCTCGTAGTAGCCGTCCCGCTCGCCGGTGAGCGCAACGTGCAGCGCGTGGTGGAGGCTGTCGAGCCACATCGCGTCGTGGCCCCAGTCGCGCAGAGGGCGGAAGTCGGGCAGACACCTCTCGCTGATCACGATCGCCTGCGGTTTGACAGCGCGGACGCGAGTTGCGAGCTCGGCGAGCACGTGGGTGGGCGAGTCGTCGAAGACAGCGTGCACCGCATCGAGCCGGAGCCCGTCGATCCGGTAGTCGCGCACCCAGAGCTCGGCGTTCTGGATCGCCCACTCCCGAACTCCTTCCTGCGCGTAGTCGATCGCGTCGCCCCACGGCGTGTCGCCGAGCCGGTCGGTGAAGTACGGCCCGAACGCACGCAGCGCTTCGGTACCAGGCCCGACGTGGTTGTAGACGACGTCGAGGATGACTGCCAGACCTTCGCGGTGGGCGGCATCGACGAGGCGCGCGAGCCCGGCAGGGCCTCCGTAGGCCTCGTGCGGCGCGGAGACAAAGAGGCCGTCATAGCCCCAGCCGCGCTCGCCGGGGAAGGTCGCCACCGGCATCACCTCGATCGCGGTAACGCCGAGCTCGCGCAGGCCTGCGAGCCGAGCGATGACCGCGTCGAAGGTTCCCTCCGGCGAGAACGTGCCGACGTGGATCTCGTAGAGGACGCAGTCGTCGATGTGCAGGCCGGGACCGTCGGCGATCTCGAACGCGCTCGTGTCGACGACCTGCGACGGGCCGCGCACGCCCTCCGGCTGCCGGCGCGAGAGCGGGTCCGGCCACGCGTCGCCGCCGTCGAGCACGAAGCGGTAGTCATCACCGGCAACCGCCGGAGCGACACCCGTCCAGATCCCGTCACCGGACGGATCGAGCTCTTGCTCACAGACCGCCACCGAGCGCGCGTTCGGCGCCCACACGCAGAACTGCGTCAGGCCGTCTCCGAGGGGTATCGCACCGAGTCGAGTCGACGTCGCGAGAGACACGGCGCGACGGTACCCGAGGCCGTGCGGCTCGGACTTAGCCTGCGGCTTCGGCGCGGCGCAGTCCGCGCAGCGACCACAGTGTGAAGAGCGCGACGAGCCCGACGGCGATTGCGAAGGCAGACGCGACGTGGATCTCGTCGGCGGCGGCCATGCTACGCACCGCCTCGAGGACGTAGGTGAACGGATTCGCGGTCGCGACCGCCTCGATCCACCCGGAGAGCAGCGTCAGCGGCACGTAGACCGGCGCGAAGAAGAGGATCAGGAAGACGGGCATCTGCATCAGCGGCCCGGCCTGCATCGTGCGCAGCCGCATCGCGACGCCGGCCGCCCAGAGGACGCCCGCGACGTTGATCAGGAGAGCGAGCGCGTACATGCCGAAGACGTCGACCGGCCCCCCGAAGACGTTCATCCCCGCGATCAGGGCGACGACCGTGAGAACGGCAGCGGTGAAGACCCAGCGCACAGCCGCCGCCAACGCATAACCGAGCAGGATCCCGGTGCGGTTCGGTGACGCGAGCAGCAGCCGTCTCGCGAAGCCGTTCTCGAAGTCGCGCGCGATCCCGAAGCCGGTGAAGACGCCGCCGAACGCCGCCGACTGGACGAGCACGAAGCAGAACTGGAACGTCGTGTAGCCGGGGTCGTACTCGAAGCCGGGCACCTCCGAGACCTGCGAGAGCCCGCCCGCGAACGCGGTGAAGAAGAAGAGCGGGAAGATCAGCGACGGGAAGAGCAGCATCGGGTTCGTGAAGACGTTCTTCAGCGTCCGCCACGCCACCCCGGATGCGACGGGCCACAGCCTCACGTCCGCGCCAGCCTCTCCGCGAGCGAAAGCGCTGCGAGCGCGAGCGAGACGACCGCGATCGCCACGGCGAGGCCGAACCCGAGCAGCAGCGCCTGCCCGTTCCAGCCCTCGATGATCAGGCTGCGCACGCACTCGATCAGGTACGAGATCGGGTTGATCGTGGCGACGAACTGGAACCAGTCGACGGCGATCAGGTCGCGCGGCGCGTTCATCGAGGAGAGGAAGAGGAAAACGAAGAGGAGCGGAAAGATCCCCTGGATCGCCTCGCCCGAGCCGGTGCGGAGCGCGAGGAACGCGCCGAAAGCGCCGAAGCCGATCGAGACGACGACGGAGAACGCGAGCAGCACCAGGATCCCGAGCGGCCCGGAGGCGAAATCGACGCCCGCGGCGAGCCCGACCGCGATGTAGACGAGCGCCTGCACGAGCCCGAGGACGACGATCCCGCCGAGCTGTCCGGCGAGCAGCGCCGACCCGCGCATCGAGGTTAGCGCCAGCCGGTTGAGGAAGCCCGTCTGGATGTCGCGCGCGAGATCGGTGCCGGCGTTCATGGTCGAGAAGAGCGCGCCCTGGATGAACGGGACCGCGAGCGCGAAGGCGAGGAAGGAGTCGGTCGGGAAGCCCGGGAGCTGCGTCGATGCATCGAGCCCTGCCGCGTTGACGAGCATCAGGCTGACGGGGAAGAGGATCGGCGGAATCGCGCTCGCCGGCTGGCGGATCGTGCGCGTGATCGACCGGAGCGCGAGCGCGCCGACCTGGGAAGCGGTGTTGCTCACTCGTGCGGCCCGGCGCCGTTCTCGCCCTCGCCGGCGCCCTCGAGCGAGCGGCCGGTCTTGGCGAGGAAGACGTCGTCGAGCGACGGCGCGTGCAGCGTCAGGTTCTCGACCGCGAGTCCTTCCTGATCGAGGACGCGGACGACGTCGGCGAGGCCGGTGACGCCCTCGCGCAGCCGGATCGCGACGGCCTTGCCGCCCGCGCCCACCGGCTCGCCGAAGCGACCGAGCGCAGCCTCGACGCGTCCTCGGTCGACCCCTTCCGCGGGCTCGGCCTCGACGGTCGGGCGGCCGATCTCGGCCTTCAGCGCGCGCGGCGTTCCCTCGGCGACGATCCTGCCGTGATCGATGATCCCGACGCGGTTGGCAAGCACGTCGGCCTCCTCGAGGTACTGCGTCGTCAGAAAGACGGTGACGCCGTCCTCGCGCGCGAGGCGCGCGACCTCGTCCCAGAGTGCGGTCCGGCTCTGAGGATCGAGGCCGGTCGTCGGCTCGTCGAGGAAGAGCAGACGCGGCCGGTGAACGAGCGCGAGCGCAAGATCGAGTCGCCGCTTCATTCCGCCGGAGTAGCCGCCGACCTTGCGGTCCGCCGCCTCCGAGAGGCCGACGCGCCCCAGCAGCTCGTCCGCACGCCCTTTCCGCTCGGCGCGCGGGATCCCCTGGAGCGTCGACTGAAGGCGGACGTGGTCACGGCCGGTGAGGAGCGGGTCGAGCGCGGCCTCCTGGAGCGCGGCGCCGATCACGGACCGCACCTTCGGACCCTCTTTGACGACGTCGTAGCCGCCGACCCGCGCCGTTCCCGCGGTCGGCGGCAGCAGCGTCGTCAGCATCAGAACTGTCGTCGACTTACCGGCGCCGTTCGGCCCGAGGAAGCCGTAGATCTCGGCCGGCTCGACGCGCAGGTCGATCCCGTCGACCGCGCGCGGCCCTTTCTTGAACTCGCGAACGAGCCCTTCCACCTCGATGCTGTTCGCCCGCTCCATCCCCGCACCCTACCCGGGCGCTCAAAGGGGCTTGTGTTCCTGTAACACAATGTGGAAAACCCCCAGCGCCCGCTCAGCACGCCCGGATCCGGGGCCGAACGGTCACGCGCGCGACTCACGCGTCCGGCACGAGCCAGACGACTCCGAGGGGTGGCAGCGTGATCTCAGCCGAGTGCTTCTGCTCGTTCCATGGCGACCTCTCGGACTCGATCCCGAGGCCGTTGCCGGCGTCCGAGCCGCCGTAGAATCGCGAGTCGGTGTTGAGCGCCTCGCGCCAGGTGCCGCCGGCCGGCAGGCCGATCCGCCAGCCCTCGCGGACGACCGGCGAGAAGTTGCAGGCGACGACGAGCCAACGCTCGCCGTTCTCCGTCCGGCGGGCGAACGCGAGCACGTTCTCGCTCGCCGCATTCGGCTCGAGCCAGAGGAAGCCCTCGTCGGAGTGGTCGAGCTCCCAGAGCGCGGGCTCCTCGAGATAGACGCGGTTGAGGTCGCGGACGAGCGCATGGAGGCCCGCGTGGTCGGCTTCGTCGAGCAGGTGCCAGTCGAGCGACCCGGCCGGCTCGCTCCACTCCTGCTCCTGCCCGAACTCTCCGCCCATGTAGAGCAGCTGCTTGCCGGGGTGGGCCCACATGTAGCCGTAGAGCGCGCGCAGGTTCGCGAAGCGCTGCCAGCGGTCGCCCGGCATCTTCCCGAGCAGCGACCGCTTGCCGTGGACGACCTCGTCGTGCGAGAGCGGCAGCACGAAGTTCTCGTTCCAGGCGTAGACCATCGAAAACGTCAGCTCGTGGTGGTGAAAGCGCCGGTGCACGGGCTCCTTCGTGAAGTACTCGAGCGTGTCGTGCATCCAGCCCAGGTTCCACTTGAAGCCGAAGCCGAGCCCGCCGAGATAGGTCGGCCGCGAAACGCCGGGCCACGCTGTCGATTCCTCGGCGATCGTCATCACGCCCGGCTCGCGGTCGTAGATCACCTCGCTCAGTTCGCGGAGGAACGAAACTGCGTCGAGATCCTCGCGGCCGCCGTGAGCATTCGGCACCCACTCACCCGGCTTGCGCGAATAGTCGAGATAGAGCATCGAGGCGACCGCATCGACACGCAGACCGTCGGCGTGGAACTCGCGCACCCAGTAGAGCGCGTTCGCGAGCAGGAAGTTCCGCACCTCGTTGCGGCCGAGGTTGAAGATCAGCGTTCCCCAGTCGGGA
Source organism: Actinomycetota bacterium (assembly GCA_030855545.1). GTDB lineage: Bacteria > Actinomycetota > Thermoleophilia > Gaiellales > Gaiellaceae > Gaiellasilicea. Next base: position 8,694 of record JALYRA010000169.1, read on the forward strand.
TGCTCGCCGCGGCGCGGGTCCTCGTGTTCGTAGAGGGCCGTCCCGTCGAAGCGGGAGAGGGCGAAGTCGTCGGTCGCGAAATGCGCCGGCACCCAGTCGAGGATGACGCCGATCCCAGCCTGGTGGAGCGCGTCGACGAGCGCGCGGAAATCGTCCGGCTCGCCCATAGTCGAGACCGGCGCGTAGAAGCCGGTCACCTGATACCCCCATGAGCCGGAGAACGGGTGGTGCATCACCGGCGTGAACTCCACGTGCGTGAACCCGAGATCGCGGGCGTACGCGACGAGCTGCTCGGCGAGCTCCTTCCAACCGAGGCCGAGCCGCCACGACTCGGCGTGCACCTCGTAGGTGGAGACCGGCTGCTTCAACTGGTTGAGCGAGGCACGGCGCTCGAGCCAGGCCCCGTCTCCCCACTCGTATCGAGAGCGGTAGATCCTCGACGCCGAGTTCGGCGGCACCTCCGCGTGAAACGCGAACGGATCGGACTTCAAACGCAGCGTCCCGTCCGCACCGACGACCTCGTACTTGTAGCCCTGCCCCTCGGTCGCCTCGGGAGTGACGCCGGCCCAGATCCCAGACGAGCCCTGCGGCTCGAGCGGGTTCGCACGCCCGTCCCAGAGATTCCAGTCGCCGACGACCGAGACGCTGCGGGCGTTCGGCGCCCAGACGGCGAACGTGATCCCGTCGTCGGTGACGTGCGCGCCGAGCCGCTCGTAGAGCCGCTCGTGCCTTCCCTCGCCCGCGAGATGAAGATCCAGCTCGCCGAGCTTCATGCCTCGTCCTCCAGCAGGCGCAGGATTCCCGCCGCCGGGATCGACACCCACTCGGGACGGTTGTTCAGCTCGTAGCGCAGCTCGTACACCGCTTTCTCCAGCTCGAAGACGGTCAGCAGCCGCTGAATCGCCTCCTGGCCGGCGGGCAGGAGCTCCGGCTCGGCCGTCGCGAGGTAGCCCTCGAGGAACGCCGAGCGGCACCGCTCCTCCCAGTCCGCCGGAGGCTCGACACCGCGCTGGATCCTGGCCGCCGACGCCGCGTAGGCGAACGAGCGCAACATCCCGGCGACGTCGCGGAGCGGTGAGCGCTTACGGCGGCGCTCGGGCACGGAACGCGCGGGCTCGCCCTCGAAGTCGAGGATCAACCAGTCGGCCTCCGCGGTCCAGAGCGCCTGGCCGAGGTGGTAGTCGCCGTGCGTCCGGATCACCTTGCCGACGTGCCCGATGTGCGTGAGCTGCCGCAGCCGGTCCCGTACCTCCTCGCCTCGCCCGCGCACGTCCTCGAGCGCGTCGCCGTCTGGGAGCGACGAGAACACCTGCTCGATCTCCTCGTCGATCGAGGCCGAGAGCAGGGCGAGCGCCTCGGTGCTCGGCTCCTCCGGGGCGAAATGCGGGTCGGCTGCGTCCGAGCCGAGCGCGTTGTGGAGGAGCGCCGTCACCTCGCCGAGCCGCCGCGCGTGCTCGGGGAGCCAGTCCACGTCGCCGGAGGCCAGCTTGTCGAGTGCGAGCGCCCAGCCGTCGCCCTCCGAGGCGACGAAGTCCTGGAGCAGCGCGAGGGTCGTCTCGAGCGGACGACCCTCGTAGGTGACGTAACCGCGCAGCGGCGCCGTGTGCTCGAAACGGTGCTCCGTGAGGAAACGGTGGATCTCGAGATCGGGATTGATCCCGGGCTCGATACGTCGGTAGAGCTTGAGCGCGAGGCCGTCGAGGACGAGCGAGCTGTTCGACTGCTCGGCGCCCATCGGGCGCACCGACTCGATCTCCGCCGGCAGCTCGCCCACCGCGGTGAAGCAGATGGTCGCAGCTCCCGTCTCCAGCCTCTCGCCCGTCCGGATCAGCTCGAGGAGCAGCCGCGCCAGCTCTGGATCGGCGATCGCGTCGTAGGCGACCCAGCCTTCGGTCTCGGCGATGACCGAGTCGTTCCAGCCTTCCTGTGACGGCCGGAAGCCGAGCGGCAGGTGGTAGAGGTCGTGGGTCTGGAGCCCGTACCGCACCTCGACGATCGCGAGCGCGAGCGTCGGCGGCCCGCCGGGCGCGACGCCCGCATCGAGCACGCGCGCGTCCAGCACGTCGCGCGACTTGCCGCCGAACCAGCGCTGCGACGCGATTGTCCCGAGCAGGACGAGCCCGTCGAGGAAGTGCAGGTCGCCGCTCTCGATGCGGGCCTTCAGGTCAGCCGTCATCGGCCGGGTCCTGAAGCTGGAACCAGAAGAAACCGCGCGGGCCGAGCGTGAGCAGGTAGGGCAGCTCGCCGATCCGCGGGAAGGCGGTGTTGCCGAGCAACTCGACCGGGACGCGCCCCGAGAAGGCCGACAGGTCGAGCTCGACCGCCTGAGCCGTCCGCGCCAGGTTGTGGACGCAGAGGATGATGTCCTCCGAGAACGAGCGGATGTGCGCGAAGATCCTCGGGTTGTCGGGCCGCAGCACGTGGTAGTCGCCGAGTCCGAAGACAGGATGTTGTTTCCGCAACTCGACGAACCGGCGCAGCCAGCGCAGGAGCGACGTCGGCGTCCGGAGCTGCGCCTCGACGTTCACCGCCTGGAAGCCGTAGACCGGATCCATCAGCGGGGGGAGGTAGAGCTGAGCGAAGTCGGCCCGCGAGAAGCCACCGTTCCGGTCGCCAGTCCACTGCATCGGCGTCCGCACGCCGTCGCGATCGCCCAGATAGACGTTGTCCCCCATGGCGATCTCGTCTCCGTAATAGAGCACGGGCGAACCTGGAAGCGAGAAGAGGATCGCGTGCATCAGCTCGATCTCGTCGCGGCCGCCGTCCAAGAGCGGCGCGAGGCGGCGCCGGATCCCGAGGTTGAGCTTCATCCGCGGATCCTTCGCGTACTCGCCGTACATGTAGTCGCGCTCGTCGTCGGTGACCATCTCGAGCGTGAGCTCATCGTGATTGCGCAGGAAGAGGCCCCACTGGGCGCTCGTCGGGATCTGCGGCGTGCGGTCGAGGATCTCGATCATCGGCAGTGCCTCTTCGCGCCGCAGCGACATGAACATACGCGGCATCACTGGGAAGTGGAAGGCCATATGGCACTCGTCGCCGTCGCCGAGATAGGCAACGACGTCCTCCGGCCACTGGTTCGCTTCGGCGAGAAGGACGCGGTCGGGGTAGTTCTCGTCCACCTCTTTCCGCACGCGCCTGAGGTACTCGTGCGTCCGGGGCAGGTTCTCGCAGTTCGTCCCCTCCTCCTCGTAGAGGTACGGAACGGCGTCGAGCCGGAAGCCGTCGAGGCCGAGGTCGAGCCAGAAGCGCAGGACCTCGATCATCTTGTCCTGAACCTCGGGGTTCTCGTAGTTGAGGTCGGGTTGGTGGCTGAAGAAGCGGTGCCAGAAGTACTGCCCCCGCACGGGGTCGTGCGTCCAGTTCGAGACCTCCGTGTCGAGGAAGATGATCCGCGCGTCGGGGTACGGCTCGTCGGTGTCCGACCAGACGTAATAGTCGCCGTACGGCCCGTCGGGGTTCGAGCGCGACTCCTGGAACCACGGGTGCTCGGAGGATGTGTGATTCATGACGAGGTCGACAATCACGCGGATCCCGCGCTCGTGCGCCGCGGCGACGAAGGCGCGGAAGTCTTCGACCGTGCCGTAGTCGGGGTTGATCCCGTAGAAGTCGGCGATGTCGTAGCCCCCGTCGCGGAGCGGCGAGGGATAGAACGGCAGCAGCCAGATGCAGTCGATCCCGAGCCACTGGAGGTAGTCGAGCTTCTGCTGGAGGCCGCGGAAGTCACCGGAGCCGTCGTCGTTCCCGTCGAAGAACGCCCGCGTGTGGATCTCGTAGAAGACCGCCGTCTTGAACCAGAGCGGGTTCGACTCGAACCAGTGACCCGGCTCGCTCACGCCAGCCGTCCCGTGGGGACGTGTCCGGGGTCAGACCCCGTCACGTCCGAAGAGGCCCAGCAGAACAGGCGTGAGCAGGCGAAACGCCACGGAAGGGACATGTCGGGGCTCTGACCCCGGACGAGACTCGTACGGACGCGTCCGTTCACGCTTCGATCTTCATCACATGCGCCTGGCCCGGTGCGAGCCCGACGTAGTTGCGGCCGTGACGCCAGCGGTAGCGCTCGCCGGTGAGGAGGTCGGTGACCGGGAACGTCTCGGGGAGGCGGGAGTCGGGCGGGACGACGACGACGTCCTCACGCGGCACCTGCGGATCGAGGTTGACCGCGACCGCGATGTCGGACGCCTTCAGGTAGGCGAACACGTGCTCGCCGTGCGTCTTCAGCAGCCGCAGGTTCTCGAAGCGCTGGAGCGCGGGCTCGGCGCGCCGGATCTCGTTCAGCTTCCGCACGAGCGGGAGCAGCGGCCCGTCGAGCTTCCGCTGCTTGGCCTCGTACTTCTCCGAGTCGAGGTACTCCTCGCTTCCCTTGACGAGCGGGACGTTCTCGAACTGCTCGAAGCCCGAGTAGATCCCGTACGTCGGAGAGAGCGTCGCGGCCAGCACGAGCCGTGCCTCGAACGCCGGCCGCCCGCCCTCCTGCAGATACGCGTGGAGGATGTCCTGCGTGTTCGCGAAGAAGTTCGGCCGGTAGTAGTCCGTCCACGAGAGCAGCAGCTCGAGAAACTCGGTCAGCTCGGCTTTCGTGTTCTTCCAGGTGAAGTACGTGTACGACTGGCCGAAGCCGGCTTTCGCAAGCGTCGTCATCATCGCGGGGCGAGTGAACGCCTCGCTGAGGAAGATCACTTCCGGATCACGCGAGCGGATGTCCGCGATCAGCCACTCCCAGAACGGCACCGGCTTCGTGTGCGGGTTGTCGACGCGGAAGACCTTCACGCCGCGATCGACCCAGACCTGGACGACATCCCGCAGCGCGTCCCACAAAGCGCGCCAGTCTTCGGAGTCGAAGTTGACGTTGTAGATGTCCTGATACTTCTTGGGCGGATTCTCCGCGTACTTGAGCGTCCCGTCCGGGCGGCGGTTGAACCATTCGGGATGCTGCTCGAGCCACGGGTGGTCGGGTGACGCCTGGATCGCGAAGTCGATGCAGATCTCGCACCCGACCGCGCGTCCGCGCTCGACCATGCGCTCGAACTCCCGCACCGTTCCGAGCTCCTGGTTGACTGCTTCGTGGCCCCCCTCCGCGCCGCCGATCGCCCACGGGCTGCCCGGATCGCCCGCCGCCGCGGCGAGCGCGTTGTTCTTCCCCTTCCGGTTCGTCGTCCCGATCGGATGCACGGGCGGTAGGTAAAGAACATCGAAGCCGAGCTCCGCCAGCTGCGGCAAGACCTTCTCCACGCCCTTGAAGCCGCCCCACGAGCGAGGAAAGAGCTCGTACCAGGAACCGAAGCGAGCGCGCTCGCGGTCGACGTCCGCTTCGAGTGGCTTGTCGAGGCACGTCTTGCCGTAGCGGTCCTTGGACGCGAGCGCCGACGCAACCGCGCGCCAGCCCTCGAGCTCGCCGGGTCCGAACAGCACCTCCGCCTCGGCCGTCTCGCCGGCCAGGTCCGTCTGCTTTGCCGCGAGCTTCCGGTCGAGCTCGTCGAGCATCGTCGCGTAGCGATCGACCCAGGCCTCGATCGTGAACTGCCAGCGGCCGAGCTCGTCCGCGTCGAAACTTCCCTCCCAGCGGTCGTTGCCGACCGGCTCGAGCGCGCGCTCGAGCCATTTGCGCGTCCCGGCCGCCCGGTAGCGGACGACCGCGCGGAGAATGTCGTGGCCGTCCTTGAAGATCGTCGCCGCGATCTCGACGGGATCTCCGAGCGTCGCCTTGACGGGATACCGTCCGCCGTCGACCAGAGGACGCACGTCCTGGATCTGGATCCGCGGCGGGAGCTTGATGGAGGAGGGTGAGGGCACGGTTCCGAGACTTTCAGCAAGAGACGAACTTCAAACGGGGGGCTTGCAGCTTCAACGATCGAGCGGCGTCGTGCTGCACCCGACCTCGCTGCCGAACGGGACGCTCGACAGCGAGGCGTATGCGTTCATCGACTGGCTTGCCGAAGCCGGCCAGACCTGGTGGCAGGTGCTCCCGCTCGGGCCGCCCGACGACGTCGGCTCGCCCTATGCCTCGTCCTCCGCCTTCGCCGCGTGGGACGGCTTCCTCGCCGATCCCGCCGCGCCTGTGTCCAAGCGCGAGCTCGCGAGCTTCCGGCGCAAGAACGCGTACTGGATCGGCGACTGGGAGGACGCGGGCGGCAGCGTCGCCGACCAGGTCCGCTTCGATCGCGAGTGGTCGGCCCTACGGGCGTACGCATTCGAGCGCGGCGTCCGGCTCTTCGGCGACGTTCCTATCTACGTCGCGCGGGGAAGCGTCGACCACCTCGCGCATCCCGAGCTCTTTCTCGACGGCATCGTCGCGGGGGCGCCTCCCGACAAGCTGGGACCGCTGGGGCAGCACTGGGGCAATCCGCTCTTCGACTGGGATGCGGTCGCGCGCGACGGCTATCGCTGGTGGATCGAGCGCCTGCGCCGGACGCTGCGGCTGCACGATCTCACCCGGATCGACCACTTCCGCGGGTTTGCCGACTTCTGGGCGATCCCGGAGGGAGAGACCGACGCGCGCACCGGTCACTGGCTGCCCGGCCCGGGCGAGGCGCTGTTTCGAGCTGCCGAGCGGGAGCTCGGCCCGCTGCCGGTCGTCGCGGAGGATCTCGGCCTGATCACCCCGGACGTGTACGAGCTTCGCGACACGCTCGGCTTCCCGGGAATGGTCGTCCTGATCTGGGCGTTCCGCGAGGAAGACGACAACCCGCACCTGTTCGAGAACCACCGCGAGCGGCAGGTGATCTACACGACGACGCACGACACGGACACGCTCCGCGGCTACCTCCCCGAGCGCGACTCCTGGGAGCTGATCGAGCTCGCTCTCTCCTCCCGTGCCCAGCTCGCGATGATCCCCGCGCAGGACGTGCTCGAGCTCGGCAGCGAGAGCAGGATGAACACCCCGGGCGAGGCGCACGGAAACTGGGGCTGGCGCCTTGAACCGAAAGAACTGACGTCCGCACACGCAAAGCGTCTGCACGCGCTCACCGACGCCTCTGGACGGCTGTGAGATGCTCGCCCGCGTGACGGGCCAACTGCC
>JALYRA010000184.1 GCA_030855545.1 Actinomycetota bacterium
GTTGGTGATCGCGGAGCCGGCGAGAATGGCAAAGTTGCCGGCGCCACCGAGCGGAACCGGCGCCTGCGCCGCGACTGCGGTGCCGGCGAATGTCAGCGGGATGAGCGATGCGAGTGCGAGCAGTCCAAGGACGGCCCGGTTCTTGAAGAGCTTCATGGGGATCCTTCCTCAATGAGCTTCGTCGCCGGCAAACACGCGCCGAACGACCTGCTCCGACCCTGCTCACGTGAGGGCGGAACTCCTGGCCTGTGCAACCGCGACGAATCTCGCGACGACCAACTTTGTGAGGCGCCGCACTAGCATTCTAGCTAACTTTCGGCAGGATAGGTTGCAACTTAAGTCAGGCTGAGTTGCAACTGAGGATCAGGCGCGGCCAACGAGCCTGCGCAACGTCCTCCCGGCCTCCGGCTCGGCGACGAGGATCCCGGCCATGATCACCGCGCACCCGCCCCAGCCGATCGCGCCGAGGCGGTCGCCGGCGAGCCAGAAGCCGAAGAAACCTGCGAAGACCGGTTCCATCGCGAAGGCGATCGCGGTTCGGGAGGCGCTGATCCGCCGCTGCGCCCACGTCTGGACGAGGAAGGCGAGCGCGCTCGCAAAGACCCCCGTCACGAGGAGCGCGCCCCAGACCGTCCAGCCTTCGGGCACCTCGACCTGGCCCAGCGCGACGGCGACGACGGCGAATCCGGCGAAGGCGGCGATCAGCTCCGCCTGCGTGAACGCGATCGCGTCGTAGCGCGGCGCATACCGCTCCATCAGCACGATCTGGATCGAGTAGGCGGCGGAGCCGAGGAGCACGAGCAGGTCGCCAACCGGATCGCCGGCCCCGACGCCGGAAAGCATCGCCAGGCCGAGCACCGCCAAGCCGACGCCGACCCACACCGCTCCGCCGACGCGCGTCCGGAAGAGAAGCAGCGCGAGGAGCGGCGTGAAGACGACGTAGAGGCCGGTGATGAAGCCCGCGCTCGACACGGTCGTGCGTTCGAGCCCCGCCGTCTGCAACGCGTAGCCGAGGGCGAGCAGGAGGCCGAGCGCCGAGCCCGCCGTCCATCCGGAACGTCCGAGCGAGCGCATCCGGCCCGCGGCCGGCACCGCGAGCACGGCCGACGCGATCAGGAACCGGACGGCGAGGAACGCGAAGAGCGGATAGATCGCGACCGCGTCCTTCACCTGGACGAACGTCACGCCCCAGACGGCGGTCACGACGACGAGCGCGGCCAGGGCGGGCATCGCCGGAGGCTATCGCTACGGTTTCGTCACCTACCCGGTATGGAGGCCCGCATGCCCGAGCAAACAGTTCGAGAGCTTCGTCTCGTCGTCACTGCGCCCGACTTCGACGAGGCGCTCACCTTCTACCGGGACGTCCTCGGGCTCGTCGAGCGGGAGGCCTACTCCTCCGCCGACGGACGCGTGTCCATACTCGAGGCCGGTCGCGCCACGCTCGAGCTGACCGATCCTCCGCACGCCGCCTACATCGACGAGGTCGAGGTCGGCCGCCGCGTCGCCGGGCAGTTCAGGGTCGCCTTCGAGGTCGACGACTCGACGGCGATGACCGCGACGCTCGCCGCCGCAGGGGCAGACGTGATCGCGGAACCGACGCGAACGCCGTGGAACTCGCTCAACTCCCGCCTGGAAGCCCCCGCCGGCCTCCAGCTGACGCTCTTCACCGAACTCGGCGAGCCGGGCGAGTAGGGAGCCGCCGCTCAGAGGCGCCGGGTAGGAAGACGCCGCTCAGAGGCGCCGGGCCGCGACAGCGGCCCCTTCAGGGATCTTCGCGCGGCCGGGAAATCCGCTCCCGCGGATTCCCCGGCCTTGCGCAACAATTACGTGCGCTTGTCGACCTGGTCCTTGGCGGCGTCCGCGGCGTCCTTCGTGGACTCCCAGGCGCTGTCACCGAGATCCTTGCCCTTCTCGAAGGTGTCGTCGGCGCTGTCCTTGACCTTGCCCATCGAATCCTGGGCCTGGCCCTCCTTCTCCTTGGCCTCGTCACCCGTCAGCTTGCCTTCGGCTTCCTTGATGTTGCCCTCGATGCGATCGTTGTCCACGGTGCCCCTTTCCTCGATGTCGAGGAAGGTTGTGCCCGGTCTGCGGGTTCCGAATCGCCCAGGCAGCCGATACCGTGAACGCATGCGGGACCTCCTCCCCACGCTCGCGCGCTGGCAGGCCGACAGCCGTCGCGCCGCGATCGCAACGGTGGTCGAGCGGCGCGGCTCGGCGCCTCGCGACCCCGGTGCCTCAATGGCGGTGAACGATCTCGGCGAGATCGCGGGCTCCGTCACCGGCGGCTGCGTCGAGCCGGACGTGATCCGCGAGGCGCAGGAGATCCTCGACGGCGGAGCGGCCCGGCTACGGGAGTACGGGATCTCCGACGACATTGCCTTCTCGATCGGCCTCGCGTGCGGCGGCACCGTCGGCATCCTGATCGCGCCGCTCGACCTTTCGTTGATCCCTGTTCTCGACGAGGCGGTTCGCGCCGACCGGCCGATCGCGCTCGCGATGACGGCAGCAGGACCGTCGATCGGACGCCAACAGTTGTACGACGGCCCGCTTCTCGATGCGGGCGAGAGCGCTCTCACCGACATGGACGGCGACACGGCTTTCGTCCACGCGCTGGCGCCGCGGCCGGCCATGTACATCTTCGGCGCGATCGACCACGCGGCTGCACTCGCGCGCGTCGGCAAGCTCCTGGGCTACCGCGTCACGGTCTGCGACGCGCGCTCGGCGTTCGTCACGCCCCAGCGATTCCCGGAAGCCGATGAGCTCGTCGTCGAGTGGCCCGACCGCTTCCTCGCGCATTCGCCCGTCGACGAGCGCACCGTGATCTGCGTGCTCACCCACGACGCCAAGTTCGACGTCCCGGCTCTCGTCGCCGCACTCGAGACGCCGGCGGTCTACATCGGAGCGATGGGAAGCAGGGTGACGACCGCCGATCGCGCGGAACGCCTCCGCGCCGAGGGAGTCGACGACGCCGGCATCGGCCGCATCCACGCCCCAATCGGCCTCGCGATCGGCGCCCGCTCGCCCGAAGAGGTCGCAGTCGCGATCGGCGCCGAGATCGTCGAGGCAACCGCTCTCGCCCGCCGCGGTGCGACAGACGAGAGCACTGTCAGCCTCCTCGCTACTTGACGGTCAGCGTTCCCTTCATACCGCCGGCGGCGTGGCCCGGGAGCGTGCAGAGGTAGGCGTACTTGCCCGCCTTCGCAAACGTCACCTTCAGCGTCGCGCCCTTGGCCGACGCGAGAAACGGCGTCTTCTTGCCGGCGATCTTGAAGTCGTGGCTGATCGATCCCCGGTTCGTGACCTTGAACGTCGTGACGCCCTTGGCAATCGTCTTCTTCGAGAGCGTGAAACTGAACTCGGTCGGCTTGCCCGCGGTGACCGTCACGGTCGTAGCCGACGCAGCGGTCGAACCGCCGAATGCCGATACCGCGGCGACGAGCGCAGCGGCCACCGCTGCGGCGGTGAGCACAGACCCCTTCCGGAACATCCTCAAAGACTCCTCCTCGTTGTGCGGAAACCCTGTCTGCAATCTATCCTGCGCGACATCGAGCCGCTCGAGCGCACAACACACGGGGGCGCGCACGCCGGCGACGCCGGACTCGGCGAAGCGCTCAGACGTGCCCGCAAGGCTCGCGGGCTCTCGCTCGCTCAGGTCGCCGAGGCGACACGAATCTCCCGCTCGCTGCTCTCTCTGATCGAGACTGGCCGCAGCGACATCACGATCGGACGGCTGAGCCGGCTCGCACAACTCTACGACGTTCGACTCGCCGACCTCGTTCCGGAGCCGCGCCACGCCGACCCGATTGTCGTCCGCGCCGACGACCGACGCGGTATTCACTACACATCCGAGGGGATCGACATCGAGATCCTCGTGCCGGAGGGGCCACGAACCGTGCAGGCGCTGCTCGCGACCTTTTCGCCACGAGCAGCGATGGAGGACTTCATCGTCACCGAGCGCGAGCAGTTCACCTACGTACTCGAGGGCCGGCTCGAAACCGAGTTTGCGGACGGCCGTACGCTCGAGCTGAACGCGGGCGACAGCGCGACGTACTTCTCAGGCGAGGGTGGCCACCGGCACACGAACCTCGCCGACACGGTCACGCGAATGGTCGTTGTCGCTCCGCGCCCACCGCAAAGGTAGTCAGCGAGGACCTTCCGGCTACGCTCTGCTCATGACGCTCGACCGGCTCGGCCGCCCGCTGCGCGACCTCCGGATCTCGGTCACGGACCGCTGCAACTTCCGTTGTGTCTACTGCATGCCGAAGTCGGTGTTCGGCGCCGAGTACCGATTCCTCGACCGCAAGGAGCTGCTCACCTTCGAGGAGATCGAGCGGGTCGCCCGCGTCGCGGTCGGACTCGGGATCGAGAAGCTCCGGCTCACCGGTGGCGAGCCGCTGGTGCGCAAGGACGTCGACAAGCTGATCGCGCTGCTCGCGCCACTCGGCGCCGAGCTGACGCTGACGACGAACGCGTCTCTTCTCGCCAACAAAGCGCAAGCGCTCGCTGACGCCGGCCTCGACCGTGTCACGGTCAGCCTCGACTCACTCGACGACGCGACCTTCCAGGCGATGAACGACGTCGACTTCCCGGTTGCGAGAGTGCTGGACGGGATCGCGGCAGCGGCGGCCGCAGGGCTGCCGGTGAAGGTGAACGCCGTCGTCAAGCGCGGCCTCAACGACGACAGCATCGTCCCGATGGCGCGGTACTTCCGCGAGCAGGGTCACACGCTGCGGTTCATCGAGTACATGGACGTCGGCGCGACGAACGGCTGGCGGCTCGACGACGTCGTCCCGGCGGGCGAGATCGTCGAACGGATCTCGGCCGAGCTTCCGCTCGTGGCCGCCGAGGAGAACTACCGCGGCGAGGTGGCGAGGCGCTGGCGCTACGCCGACGGCAGCGGCGAGATCGGCGTGATCGCCTCGGTCACGCAACCGTTCTGCGGTGACTGCACGCGGGCGCGAATCTCGGCGGAGGGCCGGCTCTACACCTGTCTCTTCGGGCTGCGCGGTCACGACCTCCGCGCGCTCGTCCGTGGCGGCGCCTCGGATGAGGAGCTGAGCGGAGCGGTGGTCGCGATCTGGGGCAAGCGCACCGACCGCTACTCGGAGCTCCGCTCGGAAGCGACGGTCGACCTGCCGAAGGTCGAGATGTCCTACATCGGCGGCTGACGTTTACGCAGCGGGCGCGAGCAGCACCGGCCGTGGCTCCGCCGAATCTGCGACCGCGACGAGCGCCTCGACCACGCGCCGGTCGAACTGTGTGCCGGCGCAGCGGCGCAACTCCTCGAGCGCATCCTCGTGCGACAGCGCCTGCCGATACGGCCGGTCGGTCGTCATGGCGCTGAACGCGTCGCAGGCGCAGACGATCCGGGCGACGAGTGGAATCTCCTCGCCGGCGAGCCCGTCCGGGTAGCCGGCGCCGTCCCACCGCTCGTGGCAGGAGCGAACGAGGTGCCCGACGTCTCCGAGGAGGCCGCCGATCTTCTCGAGCATCAGCTCGCCCTCGATCGTGTGCGTGTTGATGATCGCGCGCTCCTCCGGAGTCAGCGCCCCAGGCTTGTTGATGATCTCCTTCGGCATCTTCACCTTGCCGACGTCGTGCAGGAGAGCTGTGAACTCGGCCTCCCGACGCGCGTTCGCGTCGAGCCCGAGCCGCTCGCCGACTCCGAGCACGAGGGACACGACGTCCTGGCTGTGGAGCCCGGTGTACTCATCGTCCGCCTCGACCACGTCGCCGAGGAGAAGCGCGGTGCCGCGGTAGGCGTGTGACAGCTCGAGCGCGTGATTGATGCGTGCCTTCCGCTCCCGTGCGAAGTACGCGAGCAAGCCCATCAACGGCAGACCGAGCAGGAACGCGTACGACTGGGTGAGCGAGGCATAGGCGAGACCGACGCCGAGGGGCGTGAGCGCGAGATCGACGAGCCAGGCCGGGCCCAGGGCGCGAACGAGCGCCCGCAGCCCGATCCCCAGTGCGAACGCTCGCGATGCCGAGCTCGCAAAGTCGAGCGCGAACTGCGCCAGGACGGCGACGGCGACCAAGGGGAGGTGGCGAAGCTCCGGGGTCGGAGATCCCGCGGCCGCCAGGACGAGGACGGGGCCGACCGAGTGCCAGCTGCTGATCAGGTGGATGCCGACGCGGCCGAGGTGCCATTCGCCGCGCAGGTGCTCGGGCAGCTTGCTGAGGAAGATGCCGAGGGCGACGAGCAGAGGCACCAGCTCGAGTGGGGCCAGGAAGAGCATCGGCACGAAGACGAGCTGCGTCGGCACCGCATACGCGAACGCGACTTCGAACTGGACGCGGGCAGCGGCGGCGTAGCAGACGACGAGAGCGAGCGTGACGCCGAGGCCGGCGTCCGGACGGCCGACGGGCAGCCAGGCGAGGAGCGCCGCCGCCACCGCGACGAACGCCAGCGCCATCGCCATCGTGGGCAGAAACTCGCGATCGCCGAGCGCGCGGGCTACGCGGGCGCGCGACTGCTCGACGAGCCCGTCGTCACCGGCATCGGTCGAGCTCGACGCCGCTCGCTGCGCGGGTTCCTGGACCGCAGAGTCCGACATATCAGGGCTCCATCGGCTCGAAGACGGGATGCTCGATCACCTGAAAGGGGGAGGCGCGCATCACCCGGATGGCGAGACTGAGCAGCAGTTCGGCGTACTTCGGCGGTGTTCTGCGGTGCAATTCCTAGGAGGATGATGGTGGCGGCAAGGTCCCCTCTCTCGCGCGTGCGGGCTCTCGGGCTCCTCGTGCTCACGGCGAGCCTCGCCGCGCTCGGCGCGACGGCTGCGCCGGCGAACGCCGGGCTCGGCGTCGCGTGTCCGGATCCGACGTCACAGGTATTCAAGGCCTGGGGCGACTACGCGTACTACTCGTATGTCCCGAACGGCGGCTTCGAGAGCGGCAGCGCCGGCTGGGCCCTGTCCCGCGGCGCCACGGTCGTCGGCGGCAACGAGGCGTTCTACGTGCGCGGCCCCGACGATCGCTACTCGCTCTCGCTTCCGGCGGGGAGCAGCGCGACGTCGCCGCCGCTCTGCATCGGCCTCTTCTCGAGCAAGATGAGGTTCTTCGCCGCGAACGCCGGCTCGTCCTCGTCGAGGCTCAGGGTGCAGGTGCTCTACAACGGGGGTGTCGGCGGCCTGCTCTCTCTGGCTACGAAGCAGCTCGGGATCTCCGACGTCGGCTATATCACCGCCGGCGGCGAGTGGCAGCCGAGCCAGTCGATCGGCATGGTCAGCGGAACGCTGCCGCTCCTGACCCAGTCTGTGCAGTTCCGGTTCACGCCGGTGGACAGCAGCGGTAGCTGGCTCGTTGACGACGTCTTCCTCGACCCGCTGTTGCACGGGTAGAGGCGGACGGACGCCGAACGACCGAAGGAGCCCGCTCGGGCTCCTTCGTCTTTCCAACGAGATCCGGTCGGGCCAGGCCGGGCGATAGAATCCGCGGCTTCATGTCCGCTTCATCTGTAGCCGTCGAACGCCGTCTGCCGCGGGGCTGGGTCCATCTCGGGCTTCAGTTCGCCTTCTGGATCGGCTTCTACCTCGTCTACCAGCTCGCGCGCGGCGTCGCCGACCTAGGCGGAACGACGGCCGCGTTCGCGAACGCGGAGTGGATCATCGACTTCCAGCGCAGCCTCGGCTCGATGTTCGAGCTGACGCTGCAGCGTGCGGTCGAGAGCTCCGGAATCCTGATCCAGGCGACCTCGATCACGTACTGGCTCTCCCAGTTCGCCGTCGTCGGGCTCGCGCTCCTGTGGGTCTACTTCCAGTCGCACGACCGCTTCTACAAGTTCCGCAACACGCTGATCGCCGGCAACCTCGTCGGGCTGCTCGGCTACGTCTTCCTGCCGACGGCCCCGCCGCGGATGTTTCCGGAGGCGGGCTTCACGGACACTCTCGCCGCCCACTCGACCGTCAACCACTCGTCGACGTTCGTCGCGTTCTCCTCGAATCCGTACGCGGCGATGCCGAGCCTGCATGCGCTGGACGCCCTGATCGTCAGCATCGTGATGGCGACCGTCGTGCGGCGCCGGTGGGCAAAGGTGCTCTGGCTCGCGTGGGCGCCGTGGGTCTGGTTCGCAGTCATGGCGACGGGCAATCACTTCTGGCTGGACGTCGTCGCCGGGATCGGGGTCGCTGTCGCCGCGGGCGCGATCGTGTACCGGCCCTGGCGCCGCGCATGAGCCTGAAGGAGGCCTACACCGCGGGCGCGAGAGGAGTCGCGTCGCGCTCGATGACGGGACTCGCGCGGACGCGGGTGACACCGAACATGCTCACGGCCGCAGGCGTGACGCTCTGCGCCGTCGGCGCCGTGCTCGTCTACTTCGAGTATCGCGACGAGTTGCTCTTCTACTGGCTCGGTGGCCTCGCCTTCGTCGTCGGCTCGGTGCTCGACATCCTCGACGGCGCGCTCGCCCGGGCAGGCGGCAAGCAGAGCGCGTTCGGCGGCTTCCTCGACTCGACGCTCGATCGGGTCGGAGAGGGGCTGATGCTCGGCTCAATCGCGCTCGTCTTCATGCGCGACGGACAGGAGCTCGCACTCGCGCTCGCCGTCGCCGCGATCGGCGGCTCGTTCCTCGTCCCCTACGCACGCGCGAAGGCGGAGGGGCTCGGAATCAAGGGCGACGTCGGCATCGGCTCGCGCGCCGAGCGTGTCACCGTCATCTCGGTCGGGCTCGCGCTCGCACCGTGGGGCGTGCTGCCCTGGGCGATCGGCGTCCTCGCCGCGACGGCGTGGTTCACGGTTCTGCAGCGGATCCTGCACGTGCGCCGCGAGCTGCGCGCTCGCACGAGCTAGCACGCTTATCGCAGATCCGCTATGCTGCTAGCAGTTTGGTTGCTAGCACTTCACGTACCGAGCGGACGAGCGTGCTCGTTCGCATGCCCGGCTCGCTCAAGCGCGCCCTCGTCCGGGAGGTCGCGCGCCGCGAGTCGAACCTGAACGACGTCGCCGTCGCGCTCCTTGCGGAGCGCTTCGGCGTCTCTTTCGTCCCCAGCGGCCGCCGCCGGAAGGCAATCCCCGGTGCCGCCGGCGCGGTCGTGCTGCGGATGCCGCCCGAGCTCCGTCGCGAGCTCAAAGCATCGGCGCGGCGCCGTAAGCAGAACGTCAACGACCTCGTGCTCAGCTCGCTCAGTGACGCACTCGAGATCCCCTTCACCAGCAATCGAAAGGACACCATGGCTTCCACCAACGGCTCGACGAACGGCAAGGTCCGCTCCAAGGACAAGGTGCGCGTCGCGATCGTCGGCGTCGGCAACTGCGCCAACTCGCTCCTCCAGGGCGTCGAGTACTACAAGGACGCGGACGAGGACGCCTTCGTCCCCGGCCTGATGCACGTGAACCTCGGCGGGTACCACATCCGCGACATCGAGTTCACGGCGGCCTTCGACGTCACGGCGGACAAGGTCGGCAAGGATCTCGCCGACGCCATGTGGGCGCACCCGAACGACACGATCAAGTTCGCGGACGTCAAGAAGACCGGCATCACCGTCAGCCGCGGGATGACGCACGACGGGATCGGCAAGTTCCTCTCCGAGGTCGTCACGAAGGCGCCGGGCGAGACGGACGACATCGTCGGCATCCTCCGTGAGACGCAGACCGATGTCGTCGTCAGCTACCTCCCCGTCGGCTCCGAGATGGCGGCGAAGTGGTACGCCGAGCAGTGCCTCGAAGCCGGCGTCGCGCTCGTCAACTGCATGCCGGTGTTCATCGCGCGCGAGAACTACTGGCAGAAGCGCTTCGAGGAGAAGGGCCTGCCGATCATCGGCGACGACATCAAGTCCCAGGTCGGCGCGACGATCACGCATCGCGTCCTGACGAGCCTCTTCCGGGAGCGCGGCGTCAAGCTCGAGAAGACGATGCAGCTGAACGTCGGCGGCAACTCCGACTTCCTCAACATGCTCGAGCGCGAGCGCCTCGAGTCGAAGAAGATCTCGAAGACGAACGCGGTCACGTCGATGCTCGACTACGACATGGGCGCGAAGAACGTCCACGTCGGCCCGTCGGACTACGTGCCGTGGCTGACCGACCGCAAGTGGGCGTACATCCGGATGGAGGGCTCCTCCTTCGGCGACGTGCCGCTGAACGTCGAATTGAAGCTGGAGGTGTGGGACTCGCCGAACTCGGCCGGCATCGTGATCGACGCCGTCCGGATGGCGAAGCTCGCCCTGAACAACGGCGTCGCGGGCGCGCTCGAGGGCCCGTCGAGCTACCTGATGAAGTCGCCGCCGGTGCAGATCGTGGACGACGAGGCGTACGCGGCGACGGAGAAGTTCATCGCCCAGAACGCGCGCACCGCCAAGACAAGCGGCAAGAAGGCAACGACCGCCGCCTGAGGCATCACCGGGCCTCACGAGGACGGCGCCAGGCACCCCTTGGCGCCGTCCTCGAGGTCCTGTCCCATCCGGCCAGCGGCCTCGCATCGGTTCCCCTCATGCCTCGGAACCGGAACGAAAGTCAGGCGGCTGGACGACCGAATACTCTCTTGCGGTGCATCTGCTCTTCCTCGATGAGAGCGGCAGGATCGACCAGGGTGGCCTCTTTGCGCTTGGTGGGATCGCGGTGCGCGATACCGACTGGCCGGAGCTTCGCCGACTGTGGCAGGAGACGCTCTCGGGGGCCGGCTGGCCGCCCGACCGCGAGATCAAGTGGCACGGGATCCGCAAGGGCGAGGTTCCGCCGGCACTCGCCGACGCGGTGTTCAAGACGCTTTCGACCGCGCCGTTCACGGCGTACGTCACCCTGCTCGACCTCGAGCTCGGCCCCGAGCGCGAGCCCGACTTCTTCGGCAGCCCGGAGGACGTCTACGCGACCGGCCTGATGTTCCTCGCGGAGCGCTTCCATCACCTGCTCGACGCAGAGGACGACCTAGGCCTGATCGTCGTCGACAGCCGCTTCCGCGAAGACGATCAGCGCCTGCGCCGCTTCTTCTCAGACCTGACGAAGGACGGCACGCCGTACATGCAGCTGCCACGGATCATCGAGGGTCTCTTCCTCGGCCCCAGCCACTACTCGATCGGCCTCCAGTGCGCCGACCTAGTCGTGGCGATGACCGCGAACGCCGAGCGCGGCCCCGGCCAGGGTCGCGGCTACATGAAGAAGCTGCCTGCCTCGTTTCGCCGTACACCCCGCGACCGGGGAGCTCGACGGGGTCGGGCTCAAGCGCTTCCCCGAGCAGGTTCCACGCGAGCATGGGCG
>JALYRA010000186.1 GCA_030855545.1 Actinomycetota bacterium
CCTCCTTCACCACGCGCAGCACCGCCGCGCGCCGCCCCTCAGCGACCGGCAATAGGCCACCCAGCTCGAGCCGGGCGAGTTCGACCCGCCCCTCGGGCCCGGACCTGGCGGAAGCCGAAGTCGGCCAGGAAGTCGCGCGGGAAGACCGTGCGGTGGACGAGAAAGCGCTCGTAGGTCGACGCCCCTACGGGTAGCGGTAGGCGAACGCCTCGAGCGCCCTCGCCCCCTTGTCACGGGCCTCGCCGATCGCCGCCAGGAAGAGCGACTGCTCGACCCAGGGCGTCGCGCTCGAGACGACGTAGACGCAGGTGACGAGCACGGCGTCGTCGGAGGGCGGGCCGGCAGGGAGCCCGGTCGCGCGGGGGAAGAGCTGCGTGGGGCCGTATCGGATCGAGCCCAGTAGCCGCCCGTCGTCGTCGCGGTAGAGCGCGCCCCAGGCGCCCCAGGCCTCCTCGGCCTTCTCGATCCAGCGCTCCTTGGTCGCAGTCCGGCCGGCGCGTGACTGCCACCAGACGCAGGTCTGGCAGACGGCGGGCGCGCTCGAGCGTCGCACCGGTGAGACCGACGACGCGGGTCAGAGGTCCCTGGTTCAATCCCAGGTGCGCCCATGTTGCATGTTTGTCGGCGCAGGTCAGGATCTGCGGAAGCAGATTCCTGAACGTGCAAAGATCCCTGAAGGGTCGCTTCGCTCCCGGCTGGATGCGTCAGTGCTTGTTGCGGCCCGCGGTTGCGGCGGACAAGATCCACCCGTGGCCGTCGCTGACGTGATCCGGGAACGCCTTCGGGACTCGTTCGCGCTCTACGACGAGCTCGCGGCCGCGCTTCCCGAGGTATCGCTCGGCTCGAAGCTGCCGGGCCTTCCCTCCAACGCGATCGGCGAGCAGATTTGGTGCGTCGTCGGAGCGAGAGAAAGCTTCGCGCTCGCGATCCAGGCCGGCGAATGGTCGGGGTTCTCCTGCTCGTTGACCGCCGCCGAGACGCGAGAGCGGGAAGCCCTCCGGGCGGCTGTCGGCCGCTCGGGGGAGGGAGTCCTCGACGCGATTGCCGACCTCGACTCGGACGACGACGACCGCTGGCGATTCGTCCTGCGGTTGCTCGAGCACGAGGCCGCGCACCAGGGGCAGCTGATCCGCTACCTCTACGGACTCCGCCTGCCAATCCCGACCGGATGGAAGAAGCGATACGCCCTGGATTGAACCGGGGCCACGCGGCGACGTTAGCGGCTTGGACGCTGCGGGGACTGTTCTTCAACCCCTGCACTCAACCAAGGAGACCCCATGAGTTGGATAACGATCCTGATCATCGTGCTCGTCGTGCTGCTGGTGCTCGGCTTCTTCGGCCGAGGCCGCCGCGGCTGATCGATCGAGCGGTGAGCGCGGTCGCGTGACCCGGGCGATTCCTGCTTGAATCGGGACGTGACCGCGCTCTACCGCAAGTACCGTCCGCAGGACTTCGACGACGTCGTCGGTCAGGAAGCGGTCGTCAGGACGCTGCGGAACGCAATCGAGCTCGGCCAGCTCCGGCAGGCCTACCTCTTCGCCGGCCCCCGCGGAACCGGCAAGACCTCGATGGCCCGCATTCTCGCGAAAGCGCTCAACTGCGCCGCCGGGCCGACACCGACGCCGGACAAGGTCTGCCACGCGTGCGTCTCGATTGCAAGCGGCACCTCGCTCGACGTCGTCGAGATGGACGCTGCCTCGCAGCGCGGGATCGACGACATCCGCGAGATCCGCGAGCGGGTCATCCTCCAGCCGGTCGAGGGGAACTACAAGGTCTACATCCTCGACGAGGCACATCAGCTGACCGACGCCGCGTGGAACGCGCTCCTGAAGCTGATCGAGGAGCCACCGCCCCACCTCGTCTTCGTCTTCTGCACAACCGACCTCGCCAAGGTGCTGCCGACCGTCCGCTCACGCTGCCAGACGTTCGTCTTTGCCCGGCCGCGACTGCCGGAGCTCCTCCGCGTGCTGCGCCGGATCGCTGACGCGGAGAAGATCGAGGCGCCCGACGCCGCGCTCGCGCTGATCGCCCGGAGCGGCCGAGGCTCGTTCCGCGACGCCGTCTCGACGCTCGACCAGCTCGCCTCGGCGACCGGCAACCAGATCGACGTCCAGTCGGTGCTGCAACTGCTTGGAGCCGTCGAGGAGGACGCGCTCTTCCGCCTCTGCGACGCGATCGTCGACCGCGACACAGCCGGCGCGCTCGTCTTCCTGGAGGAGCTCGCCGAGCAGGGGCAGGATCTCGCCCGGCTCGTCACCGCCCTGCTCGAGCATCTGCGCCACCTGCTGCTCGTCCAGCACATGGGTCACGTGCCCGACTCCCTGCCCGTCACCGACGAGACGCGCGACAGGCTGCGCGAGCAGGCGAACCAGCTCCCGGCGCCGACCGTCCTCCGGCTCT
>JALYRA010000192.1 GCA_030855545.1 Actinomycetota bacterium
ATCCCATCCTGCGCCGGAAAGCGGGAGCGAAGCGACCCTTCAGGGATCTTTGCGCGATCGGGTGTCCGCGTGAGCGGATATCCCATCCTGCGCCGGAAAGCGGGAGCGAAGCGACCCTTCAGGGATCTTTGCGCGATCGAAAATCTGCTCCCGCAGATTTTCGATCCTGCGCCATAAAAAGGTGGGCCGTGAAGGGATCGAACCTTCGACCTTGGGATTAAGAGTCCCCTGCTCTACCAGCTGAGCTAACGGCCCGCAGCGAGGGAGTGTAGCGGTGCGAACACGCCGCCTCTGTACGATTCCGCGCCGATGACCGACGTTGCCATTGTCGGCGCCGGCTACGTCGGTGTCCCGCTCGCCCAGGTGTTCGCCGAGGCGGGGCGCAGCGTGCTCCTCGTCGACCGGGACGCGGCCCGCGTGGCGCAGCTGAACCGGGGCGAGAGCTACATCGAAGACGTGCCGTCGGAGGTGTTGAAGCGGCTCGTCGACGCAGGGGGGCTGCGCGCGACGACCGACTACGACGAGCTTCGCGACGCAGACGCGATCCTGATCGCGCTGCCGACGCCGCTCTCGAAGCAACGCGAGCCGGATCTCTCGATCGTGACGAGCGCCACCGAAGAGATCGCGAAGCGCCTCCGCCAGGGGCATCTCGTCGTGCTCGAGTCGACAACCTATCCGGGAACGACGCGCGAGGAGATCCTGCCGCGCCTGGAGGTGTCCGGGCTGAAGGTCGGCGAGGACTTCAATCTCGCCTTCTCGCCGGAGCGGGTCGATCCGGGCCGCGAGGACTGGACGACGAAAAATGTGCCGAAGGTCGTCGGTGGGATCACCGAGGCCTGCACCGAGCGCGCGGCGGAGCTCTACGGTTCGGCCGTCGACACCGTCCACCGGGTCACCTCGCCCGAGTCGGCCGAGCTGACGAAGCTGCTCGAGAACATCTTTCGCTCGGTCAACATCGCGCTCGTCAACGAGCTCGCCCAGCTCTGCGAGCGGATGAAGATCGATTTCTGGGAAGTCGTCGACGCGGCGGCAACGAAGCCGTTCGGGTTCATGAGCTTCAAGCCTGGCCCCGGCCTCGGCGGCCACTGCATCCCGATCGACCCCTTCTACCTCACCTGGAAGGCGCGCGAGTTCAACTTCTCGACCGAGTTCATCGAGCTCGCGGGGAAGATCAACGAGAACATGCCGTACCACTGCCGCTCGCTGATCTCGCAGGCGTTGAATCACGGCAAGCAGCTCTCGCTGTCGGCAGCGAAGATCCTCGTGCTCGGTGTGGCGTACAAGCCGGGAATCAGCGACATGCGCGAGAGCCCCGCATTGAAGCTGATCGAGCTGCTCCGCGCGGGAGGTGCCGAGGTCTCCTACCACGACCCTCACGTGCCCGAGCTGCCGGACTTCGGGCTGTCCTCGGTGCCGCTCGAGCCTGACGGTTTCGATGCGATTGCGATCGTCACAAATCACGCCGGGATCGACTACGAAGGACTCATCGACAGTGGCCCGGTGATCGTCGACTTCCGCAACGCGACCGGCGACAAGGGCCGACTCAGCGACAAGGTCTGGAAGCTTTGACGCGAGTCGGCCTGGTCGGGCTCGGCTACTGGGGCCCGAACCTGGCCCGAAACTTCGACCATCTCGCCGAGCTCGCCTGGCTGTGCGACCTCGACGAAGAGCACCGGAACGCGTTCGCGGCGCGCTACCCGCGCGCGTCCGTGACCGCGGACTTCGCCGAGCTGCTCGCCGACCCCGAGCTCGACGCCGTCGTGATCGCGACGCCAGTGCCGA
Organism: Actinomycetota bacterium; assembly: GCA_030855545.1. Classification (GTDB taxonomy): domain Bacteria; phylum Actinomycetota; class Thermoleophilia; order Gaiellales; family Gaiellaceae; genus Gaiellasilicea. The sequence goes on from JALYRA010000192.1 coordinate 1,783, forward strand.
CGCACTACGCGCTCGCGAAGCAGGCGCTCGAGGCGGGCAAGCACGTGCTGGTCGAGAAGCCGCCGGCGATGAAGGGCGCCGAGATGGACGAGCTCGTCCGGATCGCGGCCGACCGGGAGCTCGTCTTGATGCCCGGACACCTGCTCCTCTACCACCCTGGCGTGCGCAAGCTGAAGGAGCTCGTCGACGCGGGCGAGCTCGGCGACGTGCTCTGCGTCTACACGAACCGCCAAAACCTGGGAATCGTGCGCACGAACGAGAACGCGCTCTGGTCGCTCGGCGTCCACGACCTCTCGGTCATCCTCTGGCTGATCGGCGAGGACCCGGTCGAGGCGGTCGCTCATGGCCGCGATTTCCTCACCGAAGGGGTCGAGGACGTCGTCTTCTGCTATCTCCGCTTCCCGTCCGGGAAGATCGCGCACATGCACCTATCGTGGCTCGACCCGCACAAGATGCGGAAGATGACCGTCGTCGGCCGCGAGAAGATGGTCGTCTTCGACGACATGGAGCTCGAGCGCAAGGTGACCGTCTACGAAAAAGGCCCGTGGAAGCAGTCGGAGGCCTACGGCGAGTGGCAGACGCGTACCGGCGACATCCACATCCCGAAGATCGACACCTCCGAGCCGCTGCGGCTCGAGTGCCAGGCCTTCCTCGACCTGATCGGCGGCGAGGGCGAGCTCGACCGGCGCTCGGTGGCGGAGGACGGGGCGATGGTCGTCAGAGCGCTCGACCGGTTGACCGAGAGCCTGCGTGGCTGAGATCCATCCATCGGCTGTGGTGTATGAGGGAACCGTCCTCGGCGAGGGCGTCAAGGTGCTCGAAGGCGCGGTCGTCGGCAAGCAGCCGACACTCTCGCCACGCTCGACCGCGAAGCGGGAGCCGCTGCCGCCGACGACGATCGGCGACGGCACGATCGTCTCCACCGGCGCAATCGTCTTCGCCGGTTCCCGGATCGGAGCCCGCGTGATCCTCGGCGACCAGTCGTGCGTGCGCGAGCGGGTCGAAGTGGGCGACGACGTCGTGCTCGGTCGGGGCTCCTACATCGAGAACGACACGACAGTCGGCGCGATGACGAAGATCCAGGCGGAGGCGTACATCACCGCGTATTCGACGCTCGAAGAGCACGTCTTCATCGCGCCGTGCGTGGTGACGACGAACGACAACTGGATGGGCCGGACCGAGAAGCGCTTCGGGAACATCAAAGGGCCGACGATCCGGCGCGGGGCGCGAATCGGCGGGGGCGCGATTCTCTGCCCGGCGATCGAGATCGGTGAGGAGGCGTTCGTCGGCGCGGGCGCCGTCGTGACGAAGGACGTCGCGCCACGGATGGTCGTCGTCGGCAACCCCGCGCGCGTCCTGCGCGAGGTGCCCGACGACGAGTTGCTCGAGAATCAGTAGGACGCGACGCTAGCCTCGGT
>JALYRA010000213.1 GCA_030855545.1 Actinomycetota bacterium
TGTTCGGAAACCGAGTCTGAGCATCGGGGAAGTCGGCGGTCGAGTCGAGCACGATCGCAGTGTTGGCTCGCGTCAGGTTCATCGCCGCGAGCCTCCAGCCTTGTGGATCGCGTCGACGATCTCGTTCAACTCCTGATCCTTGCGGAGACAGTCGACTGCGCCGGCGGCCATCAGCGCGTCGAGCTCCCGCGGGCTCGCCGAGGCCGTCAGGCAGACGACCGCCACGCTCGGGCACTCCTTCGTCAGCGCGATCGTCGTCTCGACGCCGTCCATCCCCGGGAGCCGGAAGTCCATGACCGCGACGTGCGGGCCGAGCTCGCGGCAGGCGCCGACGGCCGCCGCCCCCTCCGCGACGGCACCGACGACCTCGATCCCGTCCTGCAGCTCGAGGAGCAGCACGAGCGCCTGCCTGAAGACGTCGTTGTCCTCCACGAGCAGGACGCGGATCGGCTGAGCTCCCGCTTCCACTACTCGGCCGCGAGCAGGAGCGGGTAGTGCGGCTGGCCGCCGGGCTGCACGTCGAGCTCCACATTCGGATGACGCTCCCGGATCCGCTCGAGAAAGACGTCCAGATCGGGCTCGTCCTCGCCGGTCAGCAGGGTGAGCAGCTCGCGTCCGTTCCCCAGGAGCCTCTCTGCGACCGCGCACGCCACGTCGGCGAACTCCGGCGAGGACGCGACCGCGTGCCCGTCTGCGAGACCGAGCCACGCGCCTTTCTTCACATCGATCCCGTCGAGCTCGACGTCGCGGGACGCAACGGTGATCTCCCCCGTCGCAACCTGCTCGATCGCCTCGAGCATGGCGGCCTCGTTCTCGGCGGCGTCGAGCGAGGGCAGGTAGCGGACGATCGCCGCAAGCCCTGCGGGGACTGAGCGCGACGGGATCACCCGAACGGGCTTGTCGGTCATCGTCGCCGCTTGCTCGGCGGAGAGGATCACGTTCGAGTTGTTCGGGAGCACGAGCACCTCGGTGGCCGGCGTCGCCTCGATCGCCGCGACGATGTCCGCGGTCGACGGATTCATCGTCTGTCCGCCCTCGATCACGCGCGTCGCGCCGTAGCTCTCGAAGAGGCGGCGGTTGCCGGCTCCGGGGACGACGGCCACAACCCCCGTCTCGAGGACAAGACCGGGGTCAGGCACCGACTCGAGGATTCGCTCGGAGCGATCCTCGGTCTGCTTGTGCATGTTCGCGATCTCGACGCCTTCGATCGTTCCGAGCGCCGTGCCGAAGGCGAGCGCCCGACCGGGCTCGTCGGTGTGCACGTGGATCTTGAGCGCGTTCTCGTCTCCGACGACGAGCAGGGAATCGCCGAGTTGCTCGAGCTGCGCCTCGAGCGCCTCCGCATCGAGGCGCTCTCCCTCGACGAGGAAGACCGTGCAGTAGCGGAACTCGGACAGCTCCTGGTGGATCGCGTCGATGCCAGCCTCGTGAGAGTCTGCGACCGGCGCGTCGGGGAGCGGTTCGCCGGAATACGCCGCCGAGATTCCTCGCATGATCTCGAGCAGTCCGGCGCCGCCGGCGTCGACAACGCCCGCCTCCTTGAGGACGGCGAGCTGGTCGGGTGTTCGCGCGAGCGCGTCCTCGCCGCGCTCGATCAGGCGTTTCAGCAGCGCCCCGGGCTCGAGGCTGGCGTTCCGGGGGTCCTCGGCTTCCTCCGCCAGCTCGCGGATGACGCTCAACATCGTTCCCTCGACCGGCCGCCGGACGGCGCGATAGGCGGCGTCGCTCGCCGCGCGGAAGGCGCGGCGGATCGTCGCGGCATCGAGCAGGCCCGCCTCGCCGAGCGCCTCGGCGGCGCCGCGCAGGATCTGGGAGAAGATCACGCCCGAGTTGCCGCGCGCTCCCATCAGCGCAGCGCGCGTCAGTTCCTTGGCAAGCGTGGCGCGGTCGGCGGCGGTTGAGGCGTCGAGCACCTCCATGATCGCTCTGGCGGTCAGGGTCAGGTTCGTGCCGGTATCGCCGTCCGGGACGGGATAAACGTTGAGATCGTCGATCCGCCGGCGGTTCGCCTCGAGCGTTTGGAGCGCCGCCTGCCCGAGCTCTTTCGCTCGCTCGAGCTCCGTCACGCGCTCCTCCGCACGTCTTCGATGTGCACCTCGACCGCGGCGACCGGGAGGCCCGTGAGGCGCTCGACCTCGTAGGCGACGCGGGAGCGAACGGTGGCCGCCACCTCGGCGAGGTTGAGCCCGTACTCGACGACGACGTGCAGGTCGAGCCGAAGTCCGTCGCGGGTGCTGGAGACGCCGATGCCCTGCGTCAGCTTGTCGCGCGTGAGCAGCCGCTTCAGCCCCTTACCGGCCATCCCGACGACGCCGTAGCACTCGGCCGCCGTGTGGCCCACGATCTGCGCGATCGCATCCGCCGCGATGCGGATCGAGCCGAGCTCGGACTGCTCTGTGAGGTGTTCCCGCTCCACGTTCCGCGAGCTTAGACGGTACGAAGCTGCGGGAGGTTGCGGTCTAGATGGCCTTCTGAACTTTGCCGGCCTTGAGGCACTTCGTACAGATGTATGCCCGCTTGGCGACACCGTTCAGAAGGACGCGCACCTTTTGGAGATTCGGGTTGAAGCGACGGCGCGTGGCGACCATCGAGTGGCTCCGGTTGTTCCCGAAAGACGGCTTCTTGCCGCAGGATGCGCAGATCTTGGACATTCGACGGCGGAGTCTAGCAGCGCCACCCGGGGTTAGTAACAGTCTGTTACTTGGCTAGCGCTGCGCGGCCGCGCGCAGTTGTGCGAAGACGTCGGCCATCTCGAGGCCGGTGCGAACCGCCTCGGCCCCTTTCTCGAGCCGGTCGTCGGCCTGTTCGGCCTGCTCGAGCGTCAGCACTCCGAACGAGACCGGGACCCCCGTCTCGAGCGCGGCGAGCTGGAGACCCGACGCGGCCTCGCCGGCGACGAAGTCGAAGTGGGGCGTGTCGCCTCGGATCACGCAGCCGAGCGCCACGATGCAGGCGTAGCGACGCGTTTTCGCGAGCGCCATGGCGGCGATCGGGAGCTCGAACGCGCCGGGTACCGGCATGACGGTGATCGCATCCCGCGCGACGCCCGCCTGATCCAGCTCGGCGAGCGCGCCTTCGAGGAGCTTCGCGGTAACCGCGCCGTTGAAGCGGCTGACAACGATCCCGACGGCCCGCTTACTGCCCTGCGGGCTGCCTTCGAGGACGCCGTAGCCGTCGGGGACGCGGAAGTCGCCGGGGGCATGGTCGTCTGAGGCACTGTCGGGCTCGGCGGAGGGCGCCGCGGCGGGAGCGCTATCCGCTTCGGCAACCTCGTCGGCGGCGGGCGGATCGTCGAGCTCGGGCGCGTCGGGCCAGCGGTCGCTCACGCCTCGTCCCCTTCGAGCTGCTCAGGATCGAAACGGAGGTCCTGGTGGTGCAGCGTGTGGCCGAGCTTCTCGCGCTTCGCCTCGAGGTAGCGGCGGTTCTCGGCGTTCGGCGGAATCTCGATCGGCTCCTGGCCGACGACCTCGAGGCCGAAGCCGGAAATACCCGAGATCTTCTTCGGATTGTTCGTCAGCACCCGGATCGTCGAGAGACCGAGGTCGGCGAGGATTTGCGAGCCGATGCCGTACTCGCGCTGGTCGGCCGCGAAGCCGAGCCGGAGATTCGCCTCGACGGTGTCGAGCCCCTGTTCCTGGAGCTCGTAGGCCTTGAGCTTGCTGAGCAGGCCGATCCCTCGGCCTTCCTGAGCGAGGTAGAGCAGGACGCCCTTTCCTTCCTGCTCGATCCGGTGGAGCGCGAGCTCGAGCTGCTCGCCGCAGTCGCAGCGGAGCGAGTGGAAGACGTCTCCTGTCAGGCACTCGGAGTGCACACGCACGAGCACGTCCTGCTCGCCGTCGACGTGCCCCTTGACGAGCGCGACGTGGTGCTTGCCGGTGAGCGTCTCCCGAAACGCGACGGCGGTGAACTCGCCGTGCGCGGTGGGAAGCCGAACCGACGTGATCCGCTCGACGAGCTTCTCGTGGCGGCGCCGGTACTCGATCAGGTCGGCGACGGTGATCATCATCAGGTCGTGCGTCGCGCAGTAGTCGATGAGATCGGGCACGCGCGCCATCGAGCCGTCGTCCTTCATGATCTCGCAGACGACGCCGGCCGGAATCAGTCCTGCGAGCCGGGCCAGGTCGACGGCGGCCTCGGTCTGGCCGGAGCGCTGGAGAACGCCGCCGCGGCGGGCGCGGAGCGGAAAGATGTGGCCTGGCTGGACGAGGTCACGCGGCGCGGATGAGGGGTCGACCGCGACCTGAATCGTGTGAGCGCGGTCTTGCGCCGAGATCCCGGTCGTGACGCCCTCGCGCGCCTCGACGGAGACGGTGAATGCGGTGCCAAACGGCGTCTCGTTCTGGTCGGTCATCTGGCGGAGGCCGAGCTCGTCGCAGCGCTCCTCGGTCAGGCAGAGACAGACGAGCCCCCTGGCATGGGTGACCATGAAGTTGACCGCTTCCGGTGTCGCGAACTGCGCCGCGATCGTCAGATCGCCCTCGTTCTCGCGATCCTCGTCGTCGACGACCACCACGAAGCGTCCGGCGCGGATCTCCTCGATCGCCCGCTCGACGGTCGCGAACGGGCTTTCCGTGCGGGTGTCGACGCTCATCGTCACGGGCGCATCGTATCGGCGAGCATTCGCTCGGCGTACTTCGCGAGCACGTCGACCTCGATGTTGACGCGATCCCCCGGCTTCCGGTCGGAGAGCGTGGTCTCGGCGAGCGTGTGCGGGATCAACGCGAGCTCGATTCCGGCCTCGTCGATCGCAGCCACCGTGAGCGAGACGCCGTCGACGGTGACCGAGCCTTTTTCGACGCAGTAGCGCAGGAGCTCGGGAGCGAGGACGAGCTGCATCCGCGCGCCTTCCCCCTCAGGCTCGAGCGACGCGACTTCACCGGTGCCGTCGACGTGGCCCTGCACCTGATGCCCGCCGAGCGGATCGCCCGAGCGAAGCGCAGGCTCCAGGTTGACCCGGCCGGCGAACTCCTTCACGCGCGTCATCGTCTCCGGGACGACGTCGAACGAGAGCCGGCCCGGAACCGCGGCGACCACGGTCAGACAAACGCCGTCGATCGCGATCGAGTCGCCGAGCTCAGCCGCCGTCGACGAGGCGACGACCAGACGGCCATCCTCGAACGACTCGACCTCGCTGACCTCGCGCACGAGCCCCGTAAACATGCCTAGAGGCTACTGCGTCGCCGCACGAGCGCAGCGACGACGAGCGCGCCGAGGAACGAACCGGTCAGCGACAGCGCGAGGTCGCCAACCGTGTCCGTGTAGGCGGTCCGGAACTCGTCCGGGTTGGCGCGGATGAACGCGAAGTACTCCCCGATCTCCCAGAGGATGTGCGTGACCGCGCCGAACCCGAGCGCGAGCCCGAAGACGACGGCTGGCCGGAGTGCCGTCCGCAGCAGCACCGTCCCGAAGCCGAGCACAAGGATCAGCCAGTTGACGACGTGGTTCGCATCGTCCCACCACGCGACCGTGTCGTAGAGGTCGAGGGCGTTCCCGGCCGTGTCGATCAGGAACGGCAGCACGATCAGGATGTCGAGCCCGTAGGGGTAACGCGTCCGCCGGAACCAGAGCCACCAGATCGCCGGGACGATCAGCGTCACGATCGGGTAGACGAGCGCGCGGCCGGTCATCGCCTTGCCTTCGAAGCGCTCGAGCCCGGAGAAGGCGCCGAAGAGGAGCAGCGCGACGAGCGCGGCTTTGACGGCGACGTCGAGCACGAGCAGGCTGCGCGCGGTCATGGGTCCCGAAGATAGGCCTCGAGGAGGACATCGTCGCCGACTCGGCGGCCCTTCAGGTTCGCCATGGTGAGTTGCGCGTCGAGTCCCGCAACGACAGCCGGCCCGGCACCGACGACGACTGGAGCGACGAAGAGCAGCAGCTTGTCGACGAGGCCCTCCTGCAGGAACGCGCCGGCGAGCGTCGGCCCGCCTTCGAGGAGCAGCGACTGCACGCCATCGGCAGCAAGGTCTCGGAGTTCTTCCTCGAGCGGGCAGCTGAGAAGCTCGAGCTCTGAGCCCGCCGGGAGCGGCCCCTGTCCGAACGCAAGCCTCCGCGGCTGCCGCGGCGCATCCACGTCGCGCGCGTCGAGGCGCGGGTTCTCGAGCCGGACCGTTCCCATGCCGACCGCGACCGCGTCCGACGCGGCACGCAACTCGTGCACGAGCCGCCGCGAGGCCTCGCCCGAGACCCAGCGCTCCCCCGGGACGGTGACGCGGCCGTCGAGCGTGATCGCGGCCTTGTAGGTGACGAACGGACGCCGGAGTGCGACCCAGGTGCGCCACGCCTCGTTCTGGCGGCGGGACGCGGCGCTGTCGAGGAGCTCGACGTGGACACCTTGCCCGCGGAGCCGCTCTAGCCCGCCCTGAGCCTCCGGGTTCGGGTCGAGCGAGCCCGCGACGACGCTCGCGATTCCAGCGGCGAGGATGGCCTCGGTGCACGGCGGCGTCGTGCCGTGGTGCGCGCACGGCTCCATCGTCACGTAGAGCGTCGCGCCGCGGGCGCGCTCGCCGGCAGCCTCGAGAGCGACGATCTCGCCGTGCCGGCCGCCCGCTTCAGTGGCGCCCTCGCCGGCGATCTCGCCTCCTGCCGTGACGACGACCGCGCCGATCGTGGGCTTGGGATACGCCCGTCCGCGAGCATCCTCTGCGAGCTCGAGGGCTCGCTGCAAGGTCATGCCAGCGCTTGTACCAGGCGGCGGTACGACCGCGGCAGGTCCTCACGGGCGAAGATGCCGCTGCCGATGACAAGCAGGTCGGCGCCTGCGTCGTGGACAGCACGGACGTTGTCCTGGTTGACGCCGCCGTCGACCTGGACGAAGCAGTCGACAAGCGAGCGGAGCTTCTCGATTCGCTCGTAGGCGTCCTCCATGAACTCCTGCCCGGAGTACCCCGGGTTGATCGACATGCAGAGACAGAGGTCGGCGCCGAGGTTCGCGGCTTCCGCCGCCGCTTCGACATCCGTTCCCGGATTGAACGCGACGCCCGCGCCGAGGCCGTGCTCCTGCGCCTGCGCCAGGACCCCGGCGACGTCGTCGGTCGCCTCGACATGGAACGTGACGCTGTCGCCGCCCGACGCCGCGAGCTCCTGGAAGTGGTGTGCCGGGTTGTCGACCATCAGATGACAGTCGATCCTCCCGCCTGCGTGGTGGATCATCGGCGCGATCGACCGGAGAACGACCGGGCCGATCGTCACCGGCGGGACGAAGTGCCCGTCGCCGACGTCGAAGTGGAAGATCCGGGCGCCCGCGTTCAGCAGGTACTGAACCTGCTCGCCGAGATGCGCAAAGTCCGCCGCGTACAGCGACGGCTCGATCTCGACCGTCCGCACCCAGTCGCGCCAAGCCATACGGCGATCTTAGGGCTGGTGCAGGACGGTTGCTGCTTGACTATCGGGTATGCGCCGTCTGCTCGGAAAGTTCACGTGGACTCCGGTTTTCCTGATCCTGGCCGGATTCGTCGTGTTCGTCATCTGGACCTCCGAGCCCGTGGAGAAGGTGGAGCGGAAGGACCTCGTCTTCGGCTCGATCCACCCGGCGGACCCGCTCAAGCCGGACGGGCCGTTCATCCCGTACGTGGCGCTCCACAAAGGAGTGCCGGGGCCTTCGGTGCCGGACTTCCCGCTCGACGACCGGCAGCCCGAAGGCGACGGCGCCTTCGAGCTCTCTGCGGACGCCGGGGACGGGCGGCGGTTCTACCTGCTGGCCCGCTTCGAGACGGCCAAGCAGGAGCGCTACTGCGCGACGGTCCGGCTGCCCGAGATGCGCCGCGCCGAGGACGGAGTCTGGCTCGACGCCGCGAGCGGCAAGCCGTTGCCTCCGCAGCGGATCACGGTCGACAAGAGCACGCACTGTGACTGACGCTAGACGCGCAACCTCGCGATGAAGAACCCGCTCGTGTCATGCAGGTGCGGATACGTCTGCAGGAACTCGGGGCGCGTCGGGTGGCGGTACTGCTGCCACTCCTCGATCGGCTCCACGTCGAGGCCGGATGCGTCGACGACGGCCTCCGACTCGTCCGCATTGATCGTGCAGACCGAATAGACGATCGTCCCGCCTCCGCGGACGCGCCCGGCAGCGGCCAGCAGGAGCTCGAGCTGAAGCTCGGGGAGCGGCGAGGAGCGCCAGCGCAGATCGGCCCGGGCGGCGAGGACGCCAAGGCCGGAGCAGGGGGCGTCGACGAGCGCGCGGTCGAAGCCCGTCAGCTCGGACGGGAGCTCGCGGCCGTCGGAGCGGACGACGCGGATGTCGTCCCGGCCGAGGCGGCGGACGTTCTCCTCGAGCTCGCGAGCACGGCCCTCGTTGACCTCGACGGCCACGACTTCTCCGGCCAGCATCGACGCCTTCCCGCCCGGCGCCGCGCACAGGTCGAGCACGCGATCCGCGGGGCCGGAAAGGACACAGAGTGCCGCGAGCTGCGACGCTTTGCTTTGCGGCCAAATCTCGCCCTTTTCCAGGGCTTTCTCGTCGACCCGCTTGACCGACCAGGCGCGCGGTACGTCCATTTCAGACCCGTCTGGGGTCTGACCCCGGACGTGTCTGACAACGACGGGTGTGGGCTCGTTCTGCGCACGCATCAGCGCCAGGGCGTCCTCCTCGCCGAGGTCGCGGCGCCAGACATCCCAGATCCAATCCGGGTACGAGTGCTTGAGCGGGCCTTCCGGGAGCCCGGCGAGGAGGCCGTCGATCCCCTCGCCGACGCGGCGCAGGACAGCGTTCGTGAACGGCACCGCACGCTCGAGACGAGCGCGTCGCACAAGCTCGACCGACTCGTTCACGGCCGCGTAACGCGGTACGCCGTCGAGGTACCCGAGCTGGTAGGCGCCGAGCCGGAGCGCGGCGAGCACCGGCGCGTCGAGCTTACGGACGGGCCGTTTACCGAGCGTCTCGATCGCGTGATCGAGCGTGCGCACCCGCTGCACCGAGCCGAAGGCGAGCTGCCGAGCGAGCGCCCGGTCGCGATCGTCGAGCCCCTCGGACACTGTCCGCAGCGCCCGGTCGGCGTAGGCGTCCTCCTCGAAGACGCGCCGGATCACGTCGTAGGCAGCCTGGCGTGCGGGCGCGATCGTCAACGAAGCCCGCGGAGGAAAGCCTCGTACGGCATCCGCTTTCCACCTTCGGGCTGAACCTCGAGCGGGACGAGCTCACCCTCCTCGAGCCGCGCCCGCCAGATCGTCACAGAGCGCCCGTTCAGCTCGCCGCGCGCGCCGATGTGCGGCGAGAGCGCGCGAATCCGATTCAGGCTCTCGACGGGACGCGAGAGATCGAGGAGACGATCGTCGGGATCGATCTTCGCCGCATAGCTCGTCTCGCCCTCCTGCGGCCGGAAGACCGGGTCGGGCAGAACCTCGTCGAGCAACGCGACGGCGAGCTCGGCAGCTCGGGCGTAGACCGAGCCCGCATCGTCCTCCGGCGTCAGCAGAAAGGCCCGTTGCGCGGCGATCGGGCCGGCATCGAGCTCCTTGACGGTCTCGTGGATCGTGACGCCCGTGTCGGCGTCGCCAGCCAGGAGCGCCCGCTCGACCGGCGCCGCGCCGCGCCAGCGCGGCAGCAACGACGGGTGGACGTTCAGCCAGAGCCCGCGCTCGAGCAGGCTCTCGGGGATCAGCAGGCCGTACGCCGCGACGATCGTCGTCTCGGCCGGAAGCTCGAGCTCGGCGGTCGGCCGGTCAGGCTGAAGGATCGGGATACCCAGCCGCTCGGCGATGAGCTTCGCCGGTGGCGCCGATACCTTCCGTCCGCGCCCGGCGGGCCGGTCGGGTCGCGTCAGCAGCGCCGTGACCTCGTGCCGCGCGGCGAGCCTTTCGAGCACGTCCGCGCCGAAGGGCGCCGTGGCGGCTACAGCGATCCTCACGCGCCGCAGGCTAGATCGTCCTGCGGAGCGTTGCGAGCGCGTCCTTGCGCGACTCGTCATCGGTTCGCTCCAGCATCAGGACGCCGTCGAGGTGGTCGAGCTCATGCTGGACGACTCGCGCGCCCATCTCCGCGAGCTCGAACTCGAGCGACTCGCCGGAGACGTCCTGGCCCCGGAGAGTCACGCGGAGCGACCGCTCGACCGGAACGAGGACACCCTGGAGCGAGAGGCAGCCCTCGTCCAGCACCTCGGTCTCACCGGAGCGGACGGTGATCTCGGGGTTCACGACCGCGACCGCGTCCTCCTCGTCGGACGGGTGGAAGACGAAGAGCCGCTGCAGCACCCCGACCTGCGTCGCGGCCAGCCCGACTCCGCGCGCGTCGTGCATCAGATGCTCCATCTTCTCCGCGAGGCGAGCGAGATCGGTGCCAAAACGGTCGACATCCCGCGCGCGCATCCGCAAAACGGCGTCAGGGTATTGGCGGATCTGGGCAAGCGCGATCCGGCGGCGCGCCTGAGCCTCCGCGTCGAACTCGCGCTCCTCGTGCTTCTCGCCGCCTTCTTCGTCGGGGCGGACGCCGCCCTCGTCCATGGCGTCGAGTCTATGTCTGCGAAATCTCACTTCCGTCACTCGATCGAGTGATACCTAGATGGTGATGCGCATCTACAAACTCTGGGGGTCGACGTCGACGACCGCACTCACGCGAGCCTTGCGCATCGCCGGAGCGGCCGCGGCGAGGACACGGGCGGCCTGTGCGG
>JALYRA010000219.1 GCA_030855545.1 Actinomycetota bacterium
GGCGGCGCCGGATCGCGGCCTCGAGCGCGCCGCGGATGTGCTCGGCGAACGGGCGGAACCGGTCTGTGAGCGCGTCTACGGCGGCGGTGTGCACGGCAGCCGCGAGAACGCCGGCACCGAGATCCGGCACCTGCCATGGCTCGCCGATCGCCGCGGGATTCGTGAGCGTGCCGTTGAGGTCGAAGAGGATCATCATCGGGCGCGATCCGGGCGGCGTCGGCTCACCGCACCGTGATCGTTCCCTTCATGCCCGCCTCGCGATGTCCCGGAACGGTGCACACGAGCGTGTAGCGGCCGGGGTCTGCGTCGACCTCGAGCGTGCGGCGCTCGCCGCCGGGGAACGTCTCGGTGCCGATCACTTCGTCGCCCTTCTCGCCGCGCTTCACGACGAGGTTGTGCGGCGTGTTCCCGACGTTCACCGCCTCGATCGCGGCGCCGCGCTCGACGCCGACCTCCGACGGAGCGAGTGAGAACTCGTCGAGGTCCACACGCACGGCATCCTCATTCCCGGGGTCGCGCGTCGCGCCGGTGGCGGCCGGGGGAGCAGTGGCCGCCTCGTTGTCGGCGTCGTCGTCGCCGCCACATGCAGCGAGGGCCAGCACGGACAGCACTGCGCCGGCGGCCCTGCGAGACCTCCGGCTCACGCTCGGAACGTCGCCGGTGCGGTGACCGGGACCGGGCAGTTGACGGTGAAGACCTCGCCCTTGGTGTCCGGGGTGCCGGGGAACTCGCGTAGCTCGTCGCGGTCGCGCGCGGCGTGCACCTGCGTCTCGCTGCGCAGCACACGGGCCCGCGCGCCGTCCGGCCACTGGTACGTGAAGTGGTCCCAGTACGGGCTCCAGACCGGGTCCCCCGGGTCGGAGTCGAAGACCGACGGCTGCGCCTCCATCGGGCCGGAGCCCTTCACGCCGTTCATGAACACGTTCGTGCGGCCGGTGGCGCCCGCATCGCGGGGCCTGCCGTGCAGGCGCGGGGCGAAGGCCGTCCTCGTCATCTTCGCGGCCGGTGCGATCGAGTGGTCGGTGACGATGTAGCGCGCGTTCGGGAAGCACTCGTGCAGCTTGAACTTCACCTCGCCGCTGCGGGTGTCCGGCGTCTCGATGAGCTGGCCGCCCTCGAGGTACTTGCGCAGCTTGCGATCGACGGCGAGCTGGCCGCCGGGCCACTTGACGACGGCCGCGTTCATCACCGCGCCCGCATCCTCGAGCTCGAGGTCGCCTGCGCGTTCGGCTGCGCGCACGTCGCCCAGCGAGCTCAGCTCGCGCGGCGTTCCGCTCCACCGTCCCCCGGACCCTCCACGCCGGCGTGTAGTCGTCCTTGCCCGGGCGGGAGGAGAGCACCGCTGGGCCGTCCTCGACCACCACCAGCTCGCCGGAGAGGCCGTCCCGCGAGAGGGAGGCGATCCTGGGCGCGAAGACGAGCTTCTCGCGGCGCGCGAAGGTCTCGTCTGAAGCGTCGGTGCGCACGAACCAGACGGACTCGCCGTCGACGACGCCCTCATGCAGCCGCATGCTCACGAAGCCGAACGCGCCCTCCCACTCGTCGGAGGTCAGCGCGAAGTCGAGCACGTCGCCGACGATCGCCTCGCCGTCGGCGGGCGGCCGCGTGTCGACGGCCGGCTCGGCGCGCGGCTGCGGCGTCTCCTCCTCGTCGTCGCCGCAGGCCGCGAGCAGGGCGGGGACTCCACCGAGCGCGACCGTGGTTCCGAATCCCCGTCCGAGCAGCTGACGCCGGTTGAGCAGCGGCGCACCGTTGACGCGCGGCATGTTCGTCCTCCTGTCGTCCTGGATGAGTGGGTCCGGTCCGCGCGCGACACCGCGGACGCCCAGTTCGACCTCGGCCGTCCGCGAACGGTTCAGACAACGGCGCCCGCGCCGGCGCGGAGGTGCTCGACGACATCGCTCGTCTCGAAGACGGCGTTGGCGATGTATCCGAAGTTCGTCAGCGCCGGCGCGTAGCCGTCGCCGAGCTCCGGGTGATTGGCCGCCGCCGTCGCGTCGCTCACGACCGCGACCTCGAAGCCCTGCTCGAGCAGGTCGCGCAGGTGCGACTCCACGCAGAGGTTCGCGGACATCCCGCCGAGCACGACCTTCGTGATGCCGCGCTTGCGCAGCTGCAGCGCGAGGTCGTTGTTCTGCGGGCCGTAGACCTTGTGCGGGCTGACCACGACCGTCTTGCCGTCGTCGATGTACGGCTTGTAGCGCTCGAGCCAGTCCGCGCCGGAGCCCTCGAACCCGTCCAGGCTCAGCGGGCCCTTGCGGTCGAACATGTCGATCTCGTGCATCATCTTCTCGAGCGTCCCGCCGAACGCCCAGCCGCGGTCGGTCGGGTAGTAGTAATGCGGTGAGATGAAGACCTCGTAGCCGCCGGCCTTCGCCGCCTTGAGGAGGTCCTCGATGTGGTTGACGGTGCCGTTGGCCTCGACGCTCTCGCCGACGAGCTCCCAGGTGACGCCGTCGGGGCTGAGGAAGTCGTTCTGCGGGTCGGTGAGGACGAGGGCGGTGTCGCGCGGGCTGATGTCCATGGTGGGCCTCCGGTGGGGATTGCGGGCAGGAGGCAGTATGCCTCCATGAACGTGTGACCGGCCTGACGGCGTCGGAGGTTCATGCGCCTCATATCACTCTGGGGTGATACGGTGCCGCTATCGCCAGACCGTCGCTAGACACGCCGTTCCTGCTGCCGCCCGCGCCGGCCGAGCCCGATCTCGTGGCGAAGTACTTCCGGGTGCTGGCGGATCCCACCCGCCTGCGGATCCTCGAGCTGCTCGCCGAGCACGACGAGCTGACGGTCGGCGAGCTGGTCGAACGGCTCGGCCAATCGCAGCCCAAGGTCTCCAACCACCTCGCCTGCCTGCGCTGGTGCGGCTTTGTCGAGCGCGAGCGCCGGCACCCGCACGTCCACTACCGGGTGGCGGATGCTCGCGTACTCGAGCTGCTCGGTCTCGGGCGTGCGCTGCTAGCAGACAACGCCGAGCACGTCGCGGCCTGCCGCCGCGTCGGCGGTGGGTGCTGATGGCCCGGAGGCCCGACGCGAGCGGCGCCGGGATCGCCGGCCTCGGCACGCTCGCCGTGATCGTCTGCTGCGGAGGACACGTCCTCGTGCTCGGCGCGCTCGGTGCATTGACGCTCGGAACCGTCGTGGGCATCGGCGCGGGCGTCGTTGCCGCCGCCGCACTCGTCCTTGCCGTCGTCTTCCGCACTCGTAGGCGCCGAAGCCGTTCTCCGAACGAAGGGATCGCACGATGAGCCACACCGGAGACCTGGAGTACGACCTGGCGATCGTCGGCTCCGGCGGCGGGGCATTCGCCGCCGCGATCGCCGCCCGCCGGGACGACCTGCGCATCGTGATGGTCGAGGAGGGAGTCGTCGGCGGGACGTGCGTCAACGTCGGCTGCATCCCTTCCAAGGCCCTGCTCGCCGCTGCCGAGGCCCGGCACCGCGCCGGCGCGGCGCGATTTCCTGGCATCCGGACCGCGGACGGCCCGGTCGACCTCGCTCAGCTCGTCGCTGCCAAGGACGCGCTCGTCGAGAGCCTGCGCCAGGAGAAGTACGTCGATCTGGCCGACGACTACGGCTTCGACGTGCTGGCGGGCAGGGCCCGTTTCGTCGCCGGCCCGGCCCTCGACGTCGACGGGCGCCGGATCGAGGCGGCGCACTACCTCGTCGCCACGGGCGCCGAGCCGCACATCCCGGACCTGCCCGGCCTGCGCGAGGCCGGCTACCTGACCTCGACCACCGCGATGGAGCTGCAGGCCCTCCCCGAGTCGTTGATCGTGATCGGCGGCGGCTACGTCGCCATGGAGCAGGCGCAGCTCTTCGCGCACCTCGGGACGCGCGTGACGATGCTGGCTAAACGGGAACAGCGGGACCAGTCGCAGGAAGAGCACCGCGCCGACTCCCCGATCGGTCAGCCACCGGTCGACTCCCGCGATCTTCGGGCCGGCCATCCGTTCGATC
>JALYRA010000221.1 GCA_030855545.1 Actinomycetota bacterium
GGTCGGTGATCGACTCGCCGCGGATCACGGAGAAGGCGCGGAGCGGCGACGGGCTCGGGTGGCACGAGCACGTGCACGACGTCCACGAGGGCTGCGAGCGCTTCTTCCGGCCCGGCTACAACGCGCATCTCGTTGCCTCCTGGTTGCCGGCGCTCGACGGTCTTGTCGAGAAGCTCGAGCAGGGAGGAAAGGTGGCGGACGTCGGTTGTGGCCACGGCGCCTCCACGATCCTGATGGCGGAAGCGTTCCCGCGGTCGACGTTCGTCGGCTCCGACTATCACGCGGGCTCGACGGACACGGCGCGCACGCGCGCGGAGGCGGCCGGCGTGGGTGACCGGGTGAGCTTCGAGGCCGTGGCCGCCGCAGACCATCCCGGGGTTGACTACGACCTCGTGACGATGTTCGACTGCCTGCATGACATGGGCGACCCCGTCGGCGCGGCGCGCACGGTCCACGAGCTGCTCGCGCCGGACGGCACGTGGATGATCGTCGAGCCGGCCGCAGGCGACCGCATCGAGGACAACCTCAACCCGGTCGGCCGCGCGTACTACGGGTTCTCGACGCTGCTCTGCACGCCCGCGTCGCTCTCGCAGGACGTCGGGCTCGCCCTCGGCGCGCAGGCCGGCGAGGCCCGGATCCGCGAGGTGGTCGAAAGCGCGGGCTTCACGCGCTTCCGCCGCGTCGCCGAGACGCCGTTCAACCTCGTCTTCGAGGTCCGACCCTGATCGAGCCCGCCACGCGTCCGTCAGCCCGCTCCGCCGCCGAGGAGGCTCTCCTCGACGCGGCGGAGCGGCTGCTGGTGGAGGTCGGCCATGCCGGAATCACGACCCGGAAGCTCGCCGAGACGGCAGGCGTCAACCACGGGCTCGTCCACTACTACTTCGGCTCGGTCGAGAACCTGCTCGTGCGCGCGCTCGAGCGGTTCACGGAGCGAATGCTCGAGCGCCAGCGCGCGCTCTACGCGTCCGACGAGCCCTTCGTGGAAAAGTGGCGGACGGCGATGCGCTTCCTCGTCGCCGAGGACGTGACCTACGAGAAGGTCTGGCTGGAGCTGCAGGCGCTCGCCTGGAATGACGAGGGCTTGCGCGGGCGGCTTGCGCGGGTGAACGCCGATTGGCGCGCCGTCCTCACAGCGGCTTTCGCGAAGCCGCATCGCGAGCTCGAGCTGCCCATCCCGCTCGACGCGCTCGTCTCGCTCGTCGTAACCTTCAATCTCGGGATCATCGTAGAGCGCCTCGGCGGGATCGACGCTGGACATGCCGAGCTCCTGGACTGGATCGACGGATGGCTGTCGAGCTGACCCCGGCGGCCGGCGAGCAGTCGCGGGCGCGCTACCCCGACGCCGAGGGGTACGTCGAGCGCGACGGCGTCCGTGTCTTCTACGAGGTCTACGGCGAGGGCGAGCAGACGGTGCTGCTGCTTCCGACCTGGTCGATCATCCACTCGCGGCACTGGAAGATGCAGATTCCGTACCTGGCGCGCCACTGCCGTGTCGTCACCTTCGACGGCCGGGGCAACGGCCGCTCAGACCGGCCCGAGAGCGGCTACGAGGAGAGCGAGTTCGCCGCCGACGCGCTCGCGGTGATGGACGCGACGGGAGTCGAACGCGCCGTTCTCGTCTCACTCTCGCAGGGGGCGCAGCGGGCGCTCCTGCTGGCGGCCGACAACCCGGAGCGGGTCGAGAGCGCCGTCTTCATCTGCCCCGCCGTCGCCCTCGGAGAGGGCCTGCCGTGGCGGGGCAGCTACAGCTGGGCCGAGGAACTCGACACCGACGAGGGTTGGGCGAAGTACAACCGCCACTACTGGCTGCGCGACTACCGCGGCTTCCTCGAATTCTTCTTCGCGCAGATGTTCACGGAGCCGCACTCGACGAAGCCGATCGAAGATTGCATCGCCTGGGCGCTGGAGACGACGCCCGAGACGCTCATTGCAACGCCCGGACGCGACCCGCTAGACGCCGCGGCGCAGCTCGAGCTCTGCGGCCGCGTCAGTTGCCCGGTGCTGGTGATCCAGGGGGTCGATGACGCGATCACCGGTCCCGGCCGCGGAATCGGGCTTGCGGAGGCGACCGGCGGCGAGCTCGTCCTGTTGGAGGGCTCGGGCCACGGGCCGCACGCCCGTGATCCCGTGAAGGTGAACCTGCTCCTGCGCGACTTCCTGGGCGGGCCGACACGGCCGTCACGCTGGGTGCGCGGCCGCTCGCGGCGCAAGCGCGCGCTCTTCGTCTCGTCGCCGATCGGGCTCGGCCACGCGCGCCGCGACGTTGCGATCGCGAAGGAGCTCCGCAAGCTCCACCCCGACCTCGAGATCGACTGGCTCGCGCAGCATCCGGTCACGGCGGTGCTCGAGGCGGAGGGGGAGCGGATCCATCCGGCGAGCGCGCTGCTCGCGAACGAGTCGGCGCACATCGAGTGCGAGTCGGCCGAGCACGACCTGCATGCCTTCCAGGCGATTCGGCGGATGGACGAGATCCTCGTCGCGAACTTCATGCTCTTCCTCGACGTCGTGCAAGAGGAGAACTACGACCTCTGGATCGGCGACGAGGCGTGGGAGGTCGACTACTTCCTGCACGAGAATCCGGAGCTGAAATCGGCCGCGTACGTTTGGCTGACGGATTTCGTCGGCTGGCTGCCGATGGGCGACGGCGGCGAGCGCGAGGCGTTCCTCACCACCGACTACAACGCCGAGATGATCGAGCACATCGCGCGCTTCCCGCGCATTCGCGACCGGGCGGTCTTCGTCGGGAATCCCGACGACGTCGTTCCCGACTCGTTCGGCCCGGAGCTGCCCGGAATCCGCGACTGGACGGAGCAGCACTACGACTTCTCCGGCTACGTGACCGGGTTCGAGGCGATCGCCGACCGCGAGAAGCTGCGGCACGAGCTCGGGTACCGGCCCGGTGAGCAGGTCTGCATCGTGACCGTGGGCGGCTCCGGCGTCGGCGGCCATCTCCTCCGGCGCGTCATCGACGCGTTCCCGGCGGCGAAGGCGAATATCCCCGACCTGCGAATGATCGTCGTTGCCGGGCCGCGGATCGACCCGGCGACGCTGCCCACACACGACGGGCTCGAGATCCGCGCCTACGTGCACGACCTCTACCGGCACCTCGCAGCGTGCGACCTCGCCGTCGTCCAGGGTGGGCTGACGACGTCGATGGAGCTGACCGCGAACCAGCGGCCGTTCCTGTACTTCCCGCTCCGCCATCACTTCGAGCAGAACTTCCACGTGCACCACCGGCTGGAGCGCTATGGCGCCGGACGCCGGATGGACTACGAGACGGACGGTCCTGCCGAGATCGCCGCGGCGATCGCCGACGAGATTGGGCGCGAGGTCCGCTATCGGCCGGTCGAGACGGACGGCGCCGCACGCGCTGCCGCGCTGATCGCCGAGCTGCTGTAGTCGTCGAGCCAGCGGGCCACGGCGGCCGGGGTGCGCAGCCGGACGGTCGGATACGGCGCCAGCTCGGTCGGGTACCGCCTCAGGTTTCGCGGGTAGGTGCGAAGCGCGAAGAGCACCAGCGAGTCGCGGCTGAGCAGGACGCTGCGGACGGTCTCCCGGTTCCCGTTCCAAAGCTCCTCCCGTCGTACGATCCTCCTCGCCGTTCGCCGCAGGAGTCGCGGCAGCCAGATGCGGCGCGGCAGATCGAGCCACACAACGACGTCCGCCTTCCCAAGGACGAGGTCGCCGAGCTTGCTGCGATAGGCGCCGTCCACGACCCATCCGCCCTCGGCGAGCAGCGGCTCGACGCGCGCGAGAAACTCCTCGGGAGTCGCTTCGGTCCAGCCGGGCCCGTGGTAGAGGGCGTCGAGCTCGTGAAACGGCACCTCGAATCGCCGTGCGAGCTCTTTGCCGAGCGTCGTTTTCCCGCTGCCGCTCGCGCTCGCGATCACGACGACGCGTGTCACAAGACGCGCGTCTCGAGCGTCTCTTCGCCGGCGGCCGTGACGCGATAGCCGCGCGCGCTCTCGCGCTGGCTCACGACCTCGCGCAGCTTCGTCCCCTCGAAGTGGAAGGCCGCGTCGTCGTCTGCCGCGTAGCCGGGAGCGAGCACGCCGTCCCGCACGAGGCGGGTGTACGTCGGCCGCCGCTCCGGCTCGGCGTCGTAGTGGGGGCAGAAGCTCCCCGCGAGCAACCCGAGCCCGCCGCCGAGCTCCCGCAGCGTCGGTCCGAAGGAGTCGGTGACGGAGTCTTCGAACCAGCAGTTGGCGCCCGCGCTCATGCCGCCGACGACCGCTCCGCGTTCCCACGCCTGGCACAACGCGACATCGATCCCGTGGACGCGCCAGATCGCGAGCATGTTCGCGGTGTTTCCCCCACCGACGTAGATCACGTCCTGCAGGGCGATGGGCGCGGCGGGCTCCTCCGGCATCCCGAACAGGTTCAAATGACTCGGCTCGCAGCCGCGGGCGGAGAACTCTTCGTAGAAGCGGACGATCCATTCCGGCTTCTCGCCGCCTGCTGTCGGCAGGAAGCAAACGCGCGGCCGGTCGGAACGCGCAAGTCCGAGCATGAAGTCCTCGATCCGGGAATCACGGCTGAGCAGGGCGCCGCCGCCCATGGCGAGCACATGGCCAGGCATCGGGCGAGTGTAGATTCCCGCGCACATGAGGTATGTCTACGCCTTCGACGAGGAGACCACCGGCGGCCGCGAGCTCCTCGGCGGCAAGGGGATCGGCCTCGCCGAGATGACCGCGCTCGGCGTCCCGGTTCCGGCGGGGTTCACGATCACGACCGACGCATGTCGCGCGTACATGGCCTCGGGCGGGACGCTCCCCGACGGGCTCGAGCCCGAGGTCGCAGAGCACATTGCGCGCCTCGAGGAGAAGGCCGGCAAGCGCTTCGGCGATCCGGACGATCCGCTGCTCGTGTCCGTCCGCTCCGGCGCCGCCGTCTCGATGCCTGGGATGATGGACACGATCCTCAACCTCGGGCTCAACGACGACGCCGTCGCGGGCCTCGCGAAGACGACCGGCAACGACCGCTTCGCCTACGACTCCTACCGCCGGCTGATCCAGATGTACGGCGAGGTCGTCGACGGAGTGGAGGGGCATCGCTTCGAGCAGGCGCTGACCGACCTCAAGGTGGCGCGCGGCGCCAAGCAGGACGTCGAGCTGTCGGCCGGCGACCTCGAGCATCTGATCGAGACGTTCAAGAAGATCTATGCGCAGGAGACGGGGACGCCGTTCCCGCAGGACGCGCGCGCGCAGCTCGAGAAGGCCGTGCGCGCAGTGTTCGAGTCGTGGGACTCGCCGCGGGCTCAGGTCTACCGGCGAACGTACGAGATCCCGGACGACCTCGGCACGGCGGTCAACGTCGTCCAGATGGTCTTCGGCAACAAGGGCGAGAGCTCCGGCACCGGCGTCTGCTTCACGCGCGACCCGTCCACCGGCGAGAGCCGCCTCTACGGCGAGTTCCTCCAGAACGCGCAGGGCGAAGACGTCGTCGCGGGCATCCGTACGCCGGAGCCGATCGAGCGGATGGGCGAGCTCCTCCCCGAGGCGTACGCGCAGCTACTCGAGACGATTCGTCGGCTGGAGGAGCACTACCGGGACATGCAGGACATCGAATTCACGGTCGAGGACACGACGCTCTACCTCCTGCAGACCCGTTCGGCGAAGCGGACCGCCGCAGCCGCGTTGCGCGCCGCAGTCGAGATGGTCGAGGAGGGGCTGATCTCGAAAGAGGAGGCGGTCGCGCGCATCGACCCGGCGCAGCTCGACCAGCTGCTGCACCCGATGATCGACCCTGCGGCCGAGGTCGAGGTCGTCGCGAAGGGGCTGAACGCATCACCGGGCGCGGCCTCCGGCGCGATCGTCTTCGACGCAGACACGGCCGAGGAGCGCGGCAAGGCGGGCGAGAGTGTCATCCTCGTCCGCTGGGAGACGACCCCTGACGACTTCCACGGGATGGTTGCGGCGGCCGGGATTCTGACTGCCCACGGCGGCCTCACGTCGCACGCTGCTGTGGTGGCTCGCGGGATGGGAACGCCGTGCGTGACCGGCTGCGAGGCGCTGCACGTCGACGTGCGTGCGAAGACCGCGCGCCTGCCCGGGCACGAGCTGAAAGAGGGCGACACGATCACGATCAACGGCGGCACCGGCGAGGTGATCGTCGGCTCGGTGCCGCTCGTGCCGCCGCAGATCAACGAGGACTTCTCCGCGATCCTCGAATGGGCCGACGGGATCCGGACGTTGAAGGTGCGCACGAATGCCGACACGCCGGAGGACTCGGCAAAGGCACGGGAGTTCGGCGCCGAGGGCATCGGCCTCTGCCGGACCGAGCACATGTTCGCGGACGCCGACCGCCTCGGCCAGATGCGCGAGATGATCCTCGCCGCCGACGAGGACGG
>JALYRA010000229.1 GCA_030855545.1 Actinomycetota bacterium
ACGAACTGCTCGCGGTACGTCGAGATCGCGTCGCTGTAGTTCGACCAGGCCCAGGTGAACGTGTAGCCGACGTCGACAGACCCCTCCTGGAGCGAGGTGTTCGCCAGGTAGTAGGTCGGCACGACGAAGAACAACGCGAGAAACGCGAGCCCTGGCGCCAGCAGGAGATAGGGGATCAGCCCCTTGTGACGGTGCAGGAAGCTCAGGCGCCGATCACCTCTTGGAAGGCCGCCTTGTACTCCTGGTTGTCGGCCGCCTCGGCGTCGAAGATCTTCACCTGCGCGAGCGTCGCCTCGTCCGGGAAGATGAGGGGGTTGTCGGCGAGCGACTCGTCGATCGAGCGGATCGCCTCCTTGGCGCCCTCGACCGGGCAGATGTAGTTGACGTACGCCTCGATCTGCGCCGCGATCTTCGGGTCGTAGACGAAGTTCATGAACGTCGAGGCGGTGAAGACGTCCCCGCCCTTCGGGATCAGCATGTTGTCCGTCCAGATCATCCCGCCCTCGTCTGGGATCACGAACCGGAGCTTCGGGTTCTCGAGCTGGAGCTGCACCATGTCGCCCGACCAGGCCGAGCACGCCCACACGTCGCCCTTCGCGAGCAGCGCCGCGTAGTCGTTACCGGTGAACTGGCGGATCTGCCCGCTGTCGACAGCGGCTTGGAGGCGCCCGATCGACTTGTCGAACGCGGCCTTGTCGACCTTCGACGGATCGGCGCCGTCGAGCCGGAGCAACAGGCCCATCGTGTCGGGCATCTCGGTCAGGAACGAGACCTTGCCTTTCAGCTTCGGATCCTCGAGCAGCTGCTGCACCGAGGTGATCTCGCCGTCGAAGCGGTCCGGGTCGTAGCCGATCCCCGTCAGGCCCGACTGCCACGGCAGCGAGTACTCGCGGTTCGGATCCCATCCCGGGCTCGCGAGCGCGGAAACGAGGTTCGAGGCGTTCGGGATCGCGTCCTTGTCGAGCTTCTCGACGTAGCCGAGCCGGACCATGCGCGCGGCCATCCAGTCGGTGAGAACCGTGATGTCGCGGCCGATCGCGTTGCCGGCCTTCAACGCCGCCTGATTCTTGCCGAACCACTCGTCGTTGTCGTTCACGTCCTCGATGTAGTCGACGGCAACGCCGGTCTCCTTCGTGAACTGATCGAGCGTCGGGCGCTTCTTCGTCTTCTCGTCGATGTCGATATAGAGCGTCCAGTTCGAGATCGTCAGCTTGTCGGCGAGCGTCTTCGACCCGGCGGCCTCGGTCGTGCCGGCCGCGGTGGTGGCCGCACCTTCGATCCCGTCGGAGCCGCAGGCGGCCAGGAGGCCGGGAACCGTGAGCGCAGCGCCGCCGAGCGCGGCGCGCTCGAGCAGCTCTCTCCGTGTGAGCGGGCGGGTCATGGTGTTTCCTCCTCGGTAGGGCGTTCGATGACGAACGTGGCGTCGGGACTCCAACTGAGCAGAGCGATGGCGCCCGGACGAAGCGGGCGCGCGCCGTCGCTGTTCTGTGCGTAGACGACAACGTCGCCCGCGCCGGTCGAGACGACGTACTGCGTCGCAACGCCGACGTAGGCCGTCTCCTTGATCGTGCCGGAAAGCGTGTTCTCGCCCTCGAGCGGGGGGCCGAGGCGGAGCTTTTCGGGGCGGACGCCGATCGCGACCTCGCCAGTACGGCCGGCGAGCGCGACGTTCAGCTCGTCGCCGGCGGCGATCCGCACGCGATCGGGCGCGGTCACGGTGCCGCGCAGGAGGTTCGAGACGCCGAGAAAGCCGGCGACGAACTCCGTGCTCGGTCGCTCGTAGAGCTCCTCGGGAGCGCCGAGCTGCTCGACCCGGCCGTCGTTCATCACCGCGATCGTGTCGGCCATCGTCATCGCCTCCTCCTGGTCGTGCGTGACGTGGACGAAGGTGATGCCGACATCGTTCTGGATCCGCTTCAGCTCGAGCTGGAGTTGCTTGCGCAGCTTGAGGTCGAGCGCGCCGAGCGGCTCGTCGAGCAAGAGCACGCGCGGCCGGTTGACGAGAGCGCGGGCGAGCGCGACCCGCTGCTGCTGGCCGCCCGAGAGCTGCCGCGGCTTGCGCCGCTCGAACGCGCCGACATCGACGAGTTCCATCGCCGCCGCGACGCGCGAGCGCACCTCGCCGCGCGCGACACCTCGGCGCCGCAGCCCAAAGGCGACGTTCTCGAAGACGGAGAGATGCGGGAACAGGGCGTAGCTCTGGAAAACCGTGTTGACGTCGCGCTTGTGCGGGGGCAGGCCGACGACGTCGCGGTCGCCAAGGTAGATCGCGCCCTCGTCGGGCTCCTCGAAGCCGCCGATCATCCGCAGCGTCGTCGTCTTGCCGCAGCCCGACGGGCCGAGCAGGGCGAAGAAGGAGCCGGACGGGATCTCGAGCGTGATCCCGTCCACCGCCGTCACGTCTCCGAAGCGCTTGACGACAGTGTCGAGCCGGACGTCCGGGGGCGCTTCCGGCATCAAGCGAGCTTCACCGCGACATGCTTGATGCGGGTGTATTCCTCCATCGAATAGAGCGACATGTCCTTGCCGTAGCCAGACTCGTTGAAGCCGCCGTGCGGCATCTCGGAGGAGAGCGGGAAGAGGTGCTCGTTCACCCAGACGGTGCCGAACGCGAGCCTGCGGGCGGCCTGGAGCGCGCGGCCGACGTCCTGCGAGAAGACCGAGGCAGCGAGCCCGTAGCGGACGCCATTCGCCATCGCGATCGCCTCGTCGTCGGAGCCGAAGCGCTGCACCGTCACGACCGGGCCGAAGACCTCGTTCTGGACGATCTCCGAGTCCTGCGCCACGTCGGCGACGACGGTCGGCTTGACGAAGAAGCCGCGGTCGCCGACGGATTCACCGCCGGTGACGATCGTCGCCTTGGCGTCGACGGCGCGGTCGAGGAAGCCGAGCACGCGCTCTTTCTGCTCGTGCGAGATCACAGGTCCCATGTCGACGTCGTCGCCGTCGGCCGGGTCGGCCACCTTCATCGCCTCGAGCGCGCTCACCGTCTCGGACATGACGTCGTCGTAGATCTTCTCGTGCACGAGGATCCGCGATGACGCCGTGCAGTCCTGGCCCGAATTCCAGTAGCCGCCGATCTTGATCGCTTCTGCAACCGTCGCCGGGTCGGCGTCGTCGAGCACCACCATCGGCGCTTTGCCGCCGAGCTCGAGGTGCACGCGCTTCAGGTTCGACTGCGCGGCGCCCGTGGCGATCAGCCTGCCGGTCTCGACCGAGCCCGTCAACGAGACGAGCCGGATCTCGGGATGGCGCACGAGCGTGTCGCCGGCCGGGATCCCGTCGCCGGTGATCACCTGCAGCACGCCCGGCGGCAGCACGTCCTGCGCGAGCTCGACGAAGCGGAGCGTCGTCAGCGGCGTCTGCTCGGCCGGCTTGATGATCTGCACGTTGCCGGCCGCAAGCGCCGGGCCGATCTTCCAGATCGCCATCATCAGCGGGTAGTTCCAGGGCGTGATCCCAGCCACGATCCCGAGCGGCTCGCGGCGAATGATCGACGTGTAACCCTCGACGTACTCGCCGGCCGCCTTGCCCTCGAGCGTGCGGGCGGCCCCGGCGAAGAAGCGGAGGTTGTCGGCCGAGAACGGCATCTCGTCGCCGGCGATCGCCATCGGCTTGCCAACGTTCTGCGACTCGAGCTGCGCCAGCTCGTCGGCGTTGTCGTCGATCACGTCAGCGAGCGCGAGCAGGAGCTCCATCCGGTCCTTCGGCGTCTTCTCGCCCCACTCCGCAAACGCCTTCCGGGCCGCGTCGACCGCGCGCTCCACGTCATCGGCGCCGGAACGCGGGACCTCGGCGATCACCTCGCCGGTCGCGGGGTTCAGCACTTCCATCGTCTCGCCCGAGGCTGCGTCCAGCCACTCGCCGCCGACGAAGTTCTTGCGCTTGGTGATCGACACGCTCACTGCTCGGCCCTCCGTTGGGGATTCGGGTCGAGCCTAGCGTCCACTGGACGCCGTGGACAAGTCAGAAGGCACGAGCCGCACCGGACTTCGCCATCGTGTCCATACGCGTTCCGCCGCTTCTGCCCGGGCGGACATTGTCTTTTTGGTCGAAGTGGGTCATCGTCCGGTTGTTACCGGAGGAGAAAAGGGGGCGACATGGCTCGGACACCACTCGCAGGCGCCGTTCAGGCAGCGATGGCGGCAGCGAACGAGGAACGCCGCACGACGCGCGCACGCTTCGTCAAGGACGCCGGCGTCGCGGCGATCGGCATCACCGCGCTCGGACGCTTCACAGCGACTGCGCACGGCGCGGGCGCGCCGACAATCGTCATCGTCGGCGCCGGGCTCGCGGGCCTGAACGCCGCGTACTCGCTCCAGAACGCCGGCTACAGCGCCGAGATCCACGAAGCGTCGAGCCGGATCGGCGGCCGCTGCTGGACCCTCCGCGGCGCCTTCGCAGACGGCCAGATCATCGAGCGCGGCGGCGAACTGATCGACCAGAGCCACTCTCACGTTCGCCAGCTCTGCCAGGGGCTCGGGCTCAAGCTCGACAACCTGCTGCAGGCGGAGCAGAACGGGACCGAGCTGCTCGGCTGGTTCGACGGCCGGCCCTACCACTACGAGGAGATGACCGCGGACATCAAGGCTGCCTGGCAGAAGATCCATTCGGACGTCTCGGCGGCGAGCTACCCGACCACGTTCGAGGTCTCGACCGTTCGTGGCCGCGAGCTCGACAACATGTCGATCGTCGACTGGATCGAGGAAACCTTCGAGGGCGGAATGGACTCGCGGATCGGGAAGCTCCTCGACGTCGCCTACAACATCGAGTACGGCGCCGAGTCGTCGGAGCAGAGCTCGCTGAACCTCCTCTACCTGCTCGGCTATTCGGGGCAGGGCCAGTTCCGCATCTTCGGCCCCTCGAACGAGAAGTATCACGTCGCGGGCGGAAACGACCAGATCACCGACAGGCTTGCGGCGAAGCTCGCCGGCCAGATCACCACGGGATCCGAGCTCGTCGCCGTACGGCGGAACTCGTCCGGCACGTTCACGCTCACGTTCCGGCAAGCCTCCGGGACGAAGACCGTCACTGCGGACAAGGTCGTGCTCGCGCTGCCGTTCTCGATCTTGCGCTCGTCGGTCGATCTGTCGAGGGCAGGCTTCGAGCCGCGGAAGCTGACCGCGATCCGCGAGCAGGGAATGGGCACGAACTCGAAGCTACATCTGCAGTTTTCGAGCCGCTTCTGGCGCGATCGCGGCCTCAACGGCGACACGTTCTCCGACACCGGCTACCAGAACAGCTGGGAGGTCTCACGCGCGCAGCCCGGAAAGAGCGGGATTCTCGTCGACTACACCGGCGGCAAGATCGGCGCCAGCTTCGGCTCGGGCACGCCGGAGTCACGGGCTGCGACGTTCCTCTCCCAGCTCGAGCCGGTCATGCCGGGCGCGACGAAAGCCTGGAACGGCAAGGCTGCGCTCGACTTCTGGCCCGGGTATGCCTGGACGAAGGGCTCCTACGCCTACTGGAAGGTCGGCCAGTACCAGCGCTTCGCCGGCATCGAAGGACGGCGGCAGGGGAACTGCCTCTTTGCCGGGGAGCACACGTCGGTCGACTTCCAGGGCTATCTGAACGGCGCGGTCGAGACGGGCCAGCGAGCGGCTGCGGAGATCCTCGCCGACTTCAAGTAACGACTAGTCGTCGAAGCCGGTCGCGTCGATCAGCTCTGGAACGATCCGCACCTTCACCCTTGGCTCGTCCGGGTTGTGCCAGGGGTAGACGTCCTTGTCGATGTACTTTTTCGCGAGCTTGTCGATCTGAGCGTCCGCGCCGTCGTGCGTGAGCTCCGCGCGGCCCGTGATCGAGATCCACCGGTGCGAGTTCTGGGGGTCGACGACGGTCAGGGCGACGCGCGGGTCGTTGCGAAGATGCTTGGGCTTAGCCCGACCCTCGGCGGTGTTGAAGAGGGCGGTTTCGTCGTCGACGTCCACCCAGACGACCGTGTTGTGCGGCGAGCCGTCCTCTCGCAGCGTCGTCGCGGTGCCGACGTACGGCTGGGCCAGGAACTCGCGCTGTTGCTCGGTCAGTTTCGCCATCGGGCTCTCCTTCGTTAGGCTCGGGTCGTGGGCGTGCTGCTTCTCGTTGGAACACGCAAGGGCCTCTTCCTCATCCGCGGGGACGACGAACGGCGCTCGTTCGAGGTCGAGGGGCCACTTCTACCCGGTTGGTCGATCAACCATGCGGTCCTCGATCCTCGCGACGGCGCGCTGTATGCATGCGCGAACAGCTGGGTCTACGGCGGCACCGTGCAGCGCTCGACCGATCTCGGCAAGACCTGGGAGCGGTCGGAAGGGTTGGGGCTGCCAGAGAAGAGCGGGCTCAAGCTCGCGTCGACGTGGCACCTCGAGCCCGGGCATCCCTCGGAGCCGCAGACGCTGTGGCTCGGCGGCGAGCCGGGAGTGCTGTTTCGCTCGGATGATTCCGGGACGACCTGGCAGGCGAACGAGGGTGTGCTCGCCCATGCGACACGCGAGAAATGGCAGCCCGGCGCGGGGGGCATGATCACCCACTCGATCACGCTCGATCCGGACGACGCGCAACAACTCTGGATCGGAATCTCGGCCGCAGGCGTCTTCCGGACGCAGGACGGCGGTGGCACCTGGCAGCCGGCGAACGTCGGCACGGAGGCGTGCTTCGCTGAGGACGACCGCTTCCCCGAGGTCGGCCAGTGCGTCCACAAGGTGCTCGCCCATCCCGGGCAGCCGGGGCGGCTCTGGCAGCAGAATCACTGCGGTGTCTACCGCTCGGACGATCACGGCGCGCAGTGGGAGCGGCTCGACGAGAACGGCCTCCCGTCCGGCTTCGGCTTCGGGCTCGCGCTCGACCCCGCCGATCCCGATCGCGCCTTCGTGATCCCCGAGGAGGGCGCGGAGAACCGCGTCACCTGCGACGGGCGACTCGGTATCTACGCGACCGCCGACGCGGGCGCGAGCTGGGAGCTGATCGTCGCCGAGGAGCCCGCCTGGGCGGCCGTCCTCCGCGAGGGGATGGCGTACGACGAGGAAGCGGTCTACGTCGGCGCCCAGAGCGGGCACGTCTACGCGCTCCGGAACGGCGAAGTCACGCGCGCCGCGGAGCATCTGCCGCCGATTCTCTCGGTCGAAGCCTCCCCGCTCCAGTAGTGGCCGTTGTTCTCCTCCCGGGGCTGCTCGCGACGGAGGCGGGCGGGCAGCAGCAGTTCGACGTCGACGCCGCGACGGTGGGCGACGCGCTCCGCTCGCTCCCGGTCGCCGACCTCGTCCTCGACGAGGCCGGCGAGGTGCGTTCGCTCGTGCACGTCTACGTCGATGGCGAGCGCATCCGCGACCTCGCGGTCGCGCTCGCGCCCGAAGCCCGCATCCGCATCGTCGCCGCCATCGCCGGCGGAGCCTTGTAACAGACTGTTACTAGGTGTTGTCGCCGGTCGAAGCGCGGAGCGGCGTCTAGTAACAGTCTGTTACTTAGCTCGTGCCGACCTCGGTGGGGATGCCGGTGATCTCGCCGTCGGCGATCTGCTGCTTGATCGCCTCGACCCGGTCGACGTCCTCGGACGGAATCTCCGAGCTCACCTTGCCGAGCCCGACGCCGTCCTCCTTCAGGCCGAAGGTCTTGTTGCCGCCACCCTTCCACGACCCGTCCTGGAGCGACTCGATCGTCAGGAAGACGGCGGCGTCGACGCCCTTCTGGGCACTCGTGAGGATGTGGTCGCCGAGGAACGACTGGTCGGCGTCGACTCCGATTCCCCAGCGCTTGCGCTCGCCGGCCGCGTTCAGCGCGCCGAGGCCACAGCCGCCCGCCACCTGGAAGACGACGTTCGAGCCGCGCGCGATCTGATTCAGGGCGAGTTCCTTGCACTTGGCCTGATCGTCCCAGTCCTGGGAGTAGCCGTGCAGGACCTCGATCCCGGGCGCGGCCTTCTCGGCTCCGGCGAAGTAACCGGCGATGAAGCGATCGACCGGCGGCTCCTTCATCCCGCCGACCGCGCTGATCACGTCGGGGCCGTCGCGCCGCTTTTCCTCCAATCCGGCGAGGTAGCCGACGAGATAGCCGACCTCCTCCTCGCGGAAGAGCAGACCCTGGACGTTCGCGGGGGTGCCGGGCACGAACGCCTGGTCGACGTCGATGATCGCGAAGCTCGTCTTCGGGAACCGCTGCGCGACCTTGCCGATCGCGTCGCCCTGCGCGAAGCCGACTCCGATCACGAGATCGAAGTTCTGCCGTGCCAATGACGTCATGTTCGGGATGTAGTCGGCCGCCGACGCAGACTCGACCACTCGTCCTGTGATCCCGAGTTCCTCTTCGGCGCGCTTGAGACCGCGGAAGGCCAGCTCGTTGAAGCCGTTGTCGTCGAGTTGGCCGAGGTCGGTGATCAGGCCGACCTTGAGCGTGTCGGCAGCCTGGGTGTCGGCGGGTGCCGACGCCTTGTCGTCGGTGCCGCCGCAACCGGCAAGCGCCAGGAGAGCGAGGAGCAAGAGCGCGATCTGAGTGGGACGGAGCATGAGCCGGCCTTTCGAGTAAGGTTTTAGACTGTGAGGCAGAAACCCGAAGCCGATCGTACCACAGCCGCCCAACAGGTCGTTCTCGCGGTCGTGCTGCAGGTCCGCGACGGGCGTCTCCAGGCGCTGCTCTGGCAACGAGCGAGGCAGCCGTTCGCGGGCGCATGGGCGCTTCCGGGAGGAGCGCTCGGCGGCGATGAGACGCTCGACGGCTCGATCCGCCGCCACCTCGCCGTCAAGGTCGACGTGCGCGAGGTCGCGCACCTGGAGCAACTCGCCACGTGGAGCGAACCCAGGCGGCATCCCGAGCGGCGTGAGCTCGCGACCGCCTTCCTCGGCCTCGTCCCGGCGGGAGTCGACCCACAGCTTCCGGACGACACGGCCTGGAATCCCGTCGACGAGCTGCCGGAACTCGCCTTCGACCACGGCGAGATCATCCTCGCCGGACGGGAGCGGCTGCGAGGGAAGATGTCCTACACAAACGTGGGCTTCGCGCTCGCACCGCCGGCCTTCACGCTCTCGGAGCTGCGCGACCTCTACGTCGCCGCGCTCGGTCACGACGTCTCCCCGACCAACCTGAAGCGCGTGCTCCTACGGCGCGACGTGCTCGAGACGACGGGAGCGCGCCGCGAGCCGGGGCGGGCGGGCGGACGGCCTGCGGAGGTCTACCGTTTCCGCCTGGATCAGCTCGAGATCACGGATCCCTTCGCGGCTCTCGGACCACCGCACCCCCGTTTCGGGTGACGCAAACCAAGCCGAAGCGGTAGGCCGCCGGGGCGGGACCGTGGATACGCGACCGAGGCGCCGCGGACGACGAACAGGAGCAGATGCTCCGCCGCCTCGCAGCAACCATCGCAGCCGCGCTCGTCCTCCCCGCCTCGGCCCTCGCGGGCGGTGGCAACTACACGTTCGAGGACGCGACGCACGCGGAGCGCACCACGGTGCGGGCCGCGCTGAACGCGAGCTCGTTCGACTGGGGAATCGTGCCGCAGCCGGTGACGATCCACGTCGGTGAGATCGGCGTCTCGTACGCGACGCCCGGCCACATCTGGCTCGACCGCGGTCTCCTCGCCGCCGGACGCTTCGCCTGGGCGACCGTGATGGACGAGTACGCGCACCAGGTCGACTTCTTCGTGCTCGACGCGCCGCGCCGCGCGCTCATCCAGCAGCGGCTCGGCGGCAGCGCCTGGTGTCACGAGACCGCCGGCCTCGGC
>JALYRA010000240.1 GCA_030855545.1 Actinomycetota bacterium
GGTGTGAGAGAGCATGCGACGGAAGGAGCGAAGCGACCCTCAAGGCGCGCGACGGAAAGGCATGCGACGGAAACGCATGCGCCCGGGAGGATTCGAACCTCCGACCTCTCGCTCCGGAGGCGAGCGCTCTATCCCCTGAGCTACGGGCGCATGAAGGCGGAAAGTGTAGCGGGGGCGGCCGGAGCCGCCCCCGCAGAGATCGCTATCCGGCCCTGTGATACAGCCAGGCGTCCTGCGCGCGGGCGACCTGCCCCGCGGTGAACTCCGTGTAGCAGGGATCGTCCGAGTAGTCCATGTAATTGTGGATCGAATCGAGCCCCGGCTCGAGGCACGTGTCCTTGCCCTCGGGGCAGCCACGGGTGGGCACGCGCATCGGCGGCGTGTCGGCGACGAAGTCGCCCTTGGCGTTGCAGCCGCCGTAGAAGGTGTGCTCGAGGTTGAACCAGTGGCCTGCTTCGTGGACGAGCGTGAAGCCGAGGTCGTACAGCCCGGCGAACGTCGGCGAGGCCTCCGGCATCGACTCCCAGTTGAGCACGACCCCGTCCTGCCAGAGGTGCGAGTCGGGCAGACCCGGCAGGTACGCGTAGCCGAGGTAGCCGCCGGCGAGGTTCGTGTAGACGTTGAGCGTCTCGAAGCCGCCGCGGTGCAGCGTCTTCTTCATGTCCCGCTCGGGGTTGCTCCCCGCGCGGGCGTTGTACCACTCGGCGTTGTCGGTTCGCGTCACGCCCGCGAGCGTGAACGAGAAGCCCGACTTCGCCCCGCCGTAGAACGCCGCGAAGGACAGGTTCAGGACCGACATCTGCTTGTCGATCACCGACTGCGGGACGTTGCCGACCTGCCCGTCGCTGATCACGTGCATCCAGACGGACACGTTGGCCCGGAACTTCGGACCGCCCTTTCCGTTCGCCGAGGTGGGCAGCGGCTCGTACACCGCGTTCAGGCTGGGCTCTTTGGTCACGGCCCCCGCGGTGCGGGCGGAGCTGTCGGCCGTAGCCAGCGCGCCGAGACTGTCGAAGACACCGGCTCCAGCGGCCTCCCAGCCGTTGCACACGCCCGAGTTCTCCGCTCCGTGTCCAGCCGTTGCCGGTACAGCAGTGACGGCGAGCGCGGCAAGGATGCCGGCCGCCAGCACGATCAATCGCTTCATTTCCTCCCCCTTGGAGTTGTCCTACAACGAGATCAGGGTAAGTGGTGCAAAACCCGATTGCAAGGTAGCGCTCCTCGTTAGAGTTGCCACGTGGAGCTGACCGCGCGGATCGCAACCCTCCGTCTAGCCCAGACGTTCGTGATCGCCCGGGAGGCGCGAGACGAGGAGGACGTGCTCCAGGTCGAGCTGAGGCATGACGGCGTCTCGGGTTACGGCGAGGGCGCGCCGATCGACCGCTACGAGGAGTCGGCGCAGACCGCGCTCGCCTACGTCGAGGAGCACTCGGCGCTGCTCGGCGACGATCCGTTCGCGCTCGAGGAGATCGAGCGGCGGCTGCCGCCGGGCGAGAACGCGGCGAAGGCGGCGATCGACGGCGCGTTGCACGACCTGCAGGGCAAGCTCCTCGGCGTGCCGGCGTGGCAGCTCCTCGGCCTCCCGCGTACCGGGCCGCCGACCTCTTGGACGGTCTGGCTCGGCGACCCGGACGACATGGCGCGGCGGGCCGAGAAGGCGGCGCCGCGCTTCCGGCGTCTGAAATTGAAGCTCGGCGGCGGCGACGGCCTCGACGTGGAGCGCGTGCGGGCGGTCCGGGCGGTGACGATGCTTCCGCTCCAGGTCGACGTCAACGAATGGTGGTCGGTCGACGAGGCGCTCGACTCCCTGCCGCAACTGGCCGAGCTCGGGGTCGCCTACTGCGAGCAGCCGCTCAAGGCGGGCGACGAGGACGGCCGCACGCTCAAGGAGCGCTCACCGATTCCGATCTACGTCGATGAGGACTGCCACCGACTGGGCGACGTGGCCGCGTGCGCCGACATCGCCCACGGGATCAACATCAAGCTCGCCAAGTCGGGTGGGATCCGGGAAGCGATCCGGATGGCCCACGCGGCCCGGGCGCTCGGACTCGGCGTCATGCTCGGCTGCATGATCGAGTCGGGTCTCGGCATCGCCGCCGGCTGCGTCGTTGCGCCGCTCTGCGACCACGTCGATCTGGACGGAAACCTCCTGATCGCCGAGGATCCATGGCCTGGCGTCGACTTCGCCGAAGGCGTGCAAGTTCCGTCCCACGATCCGGGACTCGGCGTCCGGCCGGTTTAGACAAAAGATGGACGGTTAGAAGGAATGTACGGCCTTTCGGCCTGCATTTATCGCCGACTTCTATGGGGGAACACATGCACCGATTCTCACGCCGGCTGCTTGGCCTGGCGACACTCGTGGCGGCTCTTGCCGCCGCACCGACCGCTCTCGCGAACCACCCAGTGCTCGTCGAGGGCAACTGCAACAACGCGAACGACCCGATGTTCTCGCCCGTCCCGGCGCCCGGAACGTGCGGCGACTACGACGGCGACGCTCTCATCGGCACCGCCGAGGACAACGACGGCGACCGCGTCTTCGGCACGATCAACGGTGCCAACACGACGGGGTCCGCCGCGACGCGCGTCAACAACAACGGCACGATCACGGTCGTCACTTCGGGCCTCTTCGCCGAGACCGTCACGCTCACGGGCAACATCACGCTCGAGGCCGCAGCCGGGGTCGAGGCGAACCTCGACGCCGTCCGTCAGGGCGATCCGGGCAGCAGCGCTCGCCAGGGTCAGCCGGGCATCATCGTCGATGCACCCGCGAACCGGCAGGTGGTCGTCCGGAACATTCAGAGCAGGAACTGGACGAGCGGCTTCCAGATCAAGGGTGAGTCGCGTGTCGCGCTCGAGGGCGTCCGGGCCGAGCACAATGTCAATTACGGGATCGAGATCGTCGGCAACGCGAAGGTCGCCATCTCCGACAGCGAGGTCTATGCGACCGGGCGTCGGGTCAACCCGATGACCGGTGACTTCCCGTCGGCCGCCAACCGGCCCGATCCCGGTACAGGAATCGAGTTCGACGACAAGTCCACCGGCACCGTGTTCTTCACCCGCGTTACCGGTAGCACCGGCGCCGGAATCGATTCCGGTAAGAACAAGGTCTGTGTCGCACTCGTCAACGTCTTCGACAACGCCGGTGGGAACGTGCGCGGCGCCAAGGTGTCGAACAACGGCTCCTGCGTCGGCTCCGCTCCGGGGAAGAGCTCGAGTAACGATCGCTAGAGGCACCGAGAGATGTGGAGGGTGGGCTCGCCGGCCCACCCTCCATGGCCTTGCGGCGCTGCTCGCAGTGCTGCTGCTCGGCTGCGGTGGCGACGGCGAAGCCGCCGAAGCCGAGGTGAGCGAGCGGGTGACGACCTACTTCACAGCCCTCTCGGCCCGTGACTTCGAGACCGCGTGCAGCTCGGTCACGCCGTTGTTCCGCACCAATCTCGCGGCCTACGCGGCCACCGCGTTCCCCGATCTCGACTCTCGTCAGTGTGCGGTGATCGCAGCACGGATCGCCGAGACGAACGGTGAGGAGGCCGTCGAGCTCCAGCGGCGCGTACGGGTGCTGGACGTTGCTGTCGACGGGGAGAACGCGACAGCCCGGCTCGGTCCAGGTCAGACGGCATCGCTGCGTCGGGTCGACGACTCGTGGCTGATCGACGAGCTCGACTTCAGTGGCGCGGTGGGCGGATGAACTAGGCTCGCGCCGTGGAGCGGTTGCTGATCCTGGCGGAGGGATTCTCCGGCGATCCGCACTACGGCAAGACAGCTCGCGGCGTGCTCGCGTACGGCGAGCGGCCGGTCGTCGCGATCCTCGACTCGACGCGCGCCGGCCAAACGCAGGCCGGCGTGCCGATTATCGCGACCGTGGACGACGCGCTCCACTTCGAGCCGACGGTCGCGCTGGTCGGCGTCGCGACCGCCGGTGGTCGCTTCCCGCCCGCCTGGCGTCAGCTCCTGCGGAGCGCGATCTCGCACGGGCTGCACGTGGAGAACGGGCTGCACGAGTTCCTCGACGACGACGAGGAGCTGCGCAAGCTGGCGGCGCGGCACGATGTTGAGCTGCGCGACCTGCGCCGCCCGCCACCAGGACTCAACGTCCCGACCGGAGCCAACCTGACCCTCCCGGCGAAGGTCGTGCTCACCGTCGGCTCCGACTGCGCGATCGGGAAGATGACCGTCTCGCTCGAGCTCGACCGGGCCGCCAGGGCGCGCGGGATCGAGTCGCGCTTCGTCCCGACGGGCCAGACCGGGATCGCAATCGCAGGCTGGGGGATCGCCGTCGACGCGGTCGTCTCCGACTTCCTCGCCGGCGCGGCCGAGCAGCTCGTCGTCGAGGGCAGCGAGCGCGGGGGAGAGCTCCTCTTCGTCGAAGGTCAGGGGGCGGTCACGCATCCCGCCTACTCGGGCGTCACGCTCGGCCTGATCCACGGCTCGGCGCCGCATGCGTTCGTGCTCTGCCACCGGGCCGGCACGACGGAAGTCGACGGCTATCCCGGCCATCCGCTCCTGTCGCTGCTCGAGCTCGTCGAGCTGCACGAGCGGATCTCGCTGCCTGCTCGCAAGGCTCGCGTCGTCGCGGTGGCCCTCAATACGCGAACGCTCGACGAGCAGGAGGCGCGCGCCGGGATCACGGCTGCTCAGACTGAGACGGGCCTCGTCACGGACGATCCGGTGCGTTTCGGCGCCGAGCGGTTGCTCGCTGCGGTGCTCGCGTCGCTGTAGGCCCGAGGATCCCTCGAAATAGTCCGAAAGGGTCTTCAATTCGTCCGTCGAAGAGCCGATACTGAACGGCGAACGGAAACTCCGGAGAAAGAGAGAGGGCACACTTTGAAGAAGCTCACTGCGGCGCTCGCATTCGCGTGCGCGGTCACATTCACGGCGGGCGCCGGGGCTGTGGACTTCGGCGCCAACGACGACACCGGCAAATACCTCGGGGCGTCCAGCTCGGCGTATTTCGGACAGATGGCCGCCGCCGGGTTGAAGCAGAACGTCATGACCTTGAAATGGGATCCGTCGGCTCCGATGGCGATTCCCGACAGGGATTTCCTGGATGCGGCGATCCCGCTGGCCCAGGCGAAGGGGATCAAGGTCGTCTTCGCGCTCTACGGCGCGAGGCCGACGACCTTCACGGGTGACGGCGGCACCGCCGAGGCCTTCGCGGCCTGGGCGGCGCAGGTCGCGCGCACCTACCCGTCGGTCAAGAACATGATCATCGGGAACGAGCCGAACCAGCCGCGCTTCTGGCGGCCGCAGTTCGACGCGAGCGGAAACCAGGCGTCCGCCGCGGGTTTCGGTCCCGTGCTCGCAGCGGCGTATGACGCACTCAAGGCGGTCGACGGCTCGATCCAGGTGATCGGGATCGGCCTCTCGCCGCGCGGCAACGACCGGCCCGACGCGCCGAGCAACATCTCGTCGTCCCCGGTGCGCTTTCTGAAGGCGTTCGGCGACTGGTACCGCGGGAGCGGCCGTACACGGCCGGTGATGGACTCCTTCAGCTTCCATCCGTATCCGAATGCGAACAGCGATCCGCTCAGCCGCGGCTACGTCTGGCCGAACGCCGGCGTGCCGAACCTCGACCGGATCAAGCAGGCGCTCCACGACGCGTTTGACGGCACCGCACACCCGACGACCGCGTCCGGGCTCAAGTTCTTCCTCGACGAGGTGGGCTGGCAGGTCGACACGAGCGGGAACGCCGCCTACGCGGGCAGCGAGAACGTCAACGTGACGACCGAGGCGAACCAGTCGCAGATCTACGGCGAGCTCGTGCGGACGACCGCGTGCGATCCCACAGTCGCCGCCGTGAACATCTTCGGCTTCTACGACGAGTCGGATCGCGGCGCGGGCTTCCAGGCCGGTCTCTATCGCAAGGACGGCACCGCCCGCCCGTCGGCGGACTCGGTGAGTCGGGCGATCGCGGCCGGTTGCAGCGGGAACCGGTCCTCGTGGTCTGCGGCTCGTCGCGTCGTCGGCGCCGACGCCGAGTTCGGCAACCTCTCCAAGAGCCGTTCGCCGAAGCAGCGTGCCTGGGCGTTCAACGCGACCGCCCTCGAGGATGCGGGCTACAGGGCCGGCATCTTCAAGTCGGGCACCGCGTCGAGCCAGATCACACGCGAGCTGGCGGCCGTCAGCTCGCCGGTGACGAAGGTCGAGGGGTTGGTGAAGGCGGGCCACTCGCCGCGGATTCAGTTCCCGTCGGTCGCCCTGCCTGCGGGCAAGTACGTCTACGCGATCAAGCTGAGCGCGTGGGCGAACGACAGCCGCACGACGACGCTCGTCTCGAAGGCGTTCCAGGTGGGCGCGGCGACGGCGGCGACGAAGAAGCCGACCAAGGCCAAAGCGAAGGTGAAGTCGAAGAAGAAGGGCAAGTAGCAACCGTGTCGGAGCGCTCGGGGGCCGGTGCGGCCCCGAGCGCTCTGATACCACTCCGCGCTTGAGGGATCCCCGCCTCGACCGCCTCGGCGAGCTGATCGCCGGTTACTCACTCGACCTCCAGCCGGGCGAGATCGTTCGGATCGAAGGCGACGAGGTCGCAGAGGACCTTCTCTATGCGCTCTACCGTGCCGCGCTCCGCCGCGGAGCGAATGCGTACCTCCAGGTTGGCCTCGAGCGGCTCGGCGAGCTGAAGCTGGCAGAAGCGAGCGAGGAGCAACTCGCCCACGTCGCCCAGCTCGAGTGGGACGAGCTCGAGCAGCTCGAGGCGGTCGCGACCGTCTGGGGAGAGCGGAACACGCGGAACTCCACGAACGTCGAGCCCGAGCGCTTCGGTCGCCTGATCTCGGCACGGCGCGCGCTCTCCGAGCGAGGTTGGGAGCGGATCGCGGCCGGCGACCTGCGCTGGTGCGGCACGCTCGCGCCGGTCGAGGCGTACGCCCAGGACGCGGAGATGTCGCTCGAGGAGTACGAGAGCTTCGTCTTCGGCGCCTGCCATGTCAGCGGCGACGGCGACCCGGTCGCCCACTGGCGCGGCGTTTCAAAGGA
>JALYRA010000273.1 GCA_030855545.1 Actinomycetota bacterium
GGAGCCCGCTTGCCCGCAGCGCCGCGAGGTCGACCTCGTCGTCGCCGAGCTTCATCTCCCAGATCCCGATCCCGTCGAAGCCCGCCGCAGCGTACGCGCGCAGGTCGTCCTCGAACGACG
Source organism: Actinomycetota bacterium (assembly GCA_030855545.1). Lineage (GTDB taxonomy): Bacteria > Actinomycetota > Thermoleophilia > Gaiellales > Gaiellaceae > Gaiellasilicea. Next base: position 121 of record JALYRA010000273.1, read on the forward strand.
CGCCGACGGTCGAAATCTCGCTCAGCGAGTAGGTCACGGCAGTCCGGGCACCTTGGCGAGCACGCGGCGCACGAGTGCCGGCTTCGTCAGTTGCTTCGCAACGAGGTAGCCGGAGCCGGCGCCGAGCCCGGGGCCGGGGTGGGTGCTCGCGCCGATGTGCCAGAGCCGCTCGACCGGCGTCTCGTGCCCCGGCTGCGCGGGTGTCGGACGGAAGAGCAGGTTTTGGTCGAGCGAGCACGAGCCCGAGTAGATGTCGCCGCCGACCCAATTCGGGTTCGCCGTCTCCATGTCGACCGGCGACATGACGACGCGCGCCACCGTCGCGCTCTCGAGGTTCTCGATGTGGCGGCCGATCCGCTCGACGATCCGGTCGGCGTAGGACTCACGCAGTGTCTCCGTCCAGCCTTCGCTCGTGTCGAGCTCGCCGGCGGCGTCGCCCTTCGGCACCGGCGGTAGCTCCTGCAGCTGCACCCAGATCACCCAGGAGCCGTCGGGCGCACGCGACGGGTCGACGGCCATCGGCTGGCCGAGCGCGATCGTCGCCTCCGCCGGCAGGAGACCGCGGTCGGCCTCGTTCACCGCCCGCGAGACGCCGTCGAGTCCGGGAGTGAGATGCACGAGCGGCGTGCGCGAGAGCCGCTCGTCGCCCTTCCACCGGGGCAGCTCGTTCATCGCGATGTGGATCTGCATCTCGCCACGGCCGTAGCGAAAGCCAAGCCCAGCCTGTCGCGCGTGCGGCTCGACGTCCCCCTCGGCGAGCAGCCGTCCGTAAAGCTGGGTCGGCGTTACGCAGGCGAGGATGGCACGGGACGCGGCGATCGTCTCGCCGTCGGCGAGCCTGACCGCCGTCGCCGCGCCATCGGAGACCAGGATCCGCTCGACCTCCGCCTCGGTGCGCAGCTCGCCGCCAGCCTCGCGGATGATCGCGGCGAGGCCCTCGACGAGGTTCGAGCCGCCGCCCTTCGGGACCGGCATTCCACCGAGTTGGAGCGCGCACGCGATCACCTGGGTCATGAAGCCGGACATCGCCTGGTCGGGACCGAGACCCGTGTGCAGCACCCAGGGCGCCAGGAGCCCGTGTGCCTGCTCTCGCTCGAACGTGTCCCGGAGCCAGTCGCGGGCCGAGAGCAACGAGTGCCCTGCGAACTCGACGAGACCGCGGCGGCCGAAGTGCCTGTACGCCTTACGGCCCAGCGACAAGCCCTGACCAGACCAGAGCTCGGTGCCGAGGACGCCGAACGCGATGTCGGCGGCGGCCATGAAGTCGTCGAACTGCTGCTGCCATTCGGGCCCGAGCTCGGCGACGTTGGCGGCGCGGTCGGTCGAGAGATGCGCGCTCGAGCCGTCCGGAAACGCCGTCGCCGTCGGCAGGTCGGTGTTCAGGTAGACGAGGCCGAGCCGATCGAGGTCGGGCTTCAGCTCGGCATACGCCGGCGAGCCGACCCAGAGCGGGTGCCAGGAGGAGAAGACCTCGTGCCGGAATCCGGGTGCGGTCAGCCCATCGACGGTCTTGATCGCGCCACCGAGCCAGTCGGCCTGCTCGAGCACGCAGACGCGCCAGCCGGCTTTCGCGAGCAGCGCGCCGCCCGCGAGCGAGTTGATGCCGCTGCCGACGAAGACCGCGTCGAATCCCGTCACGCGGCGACTTTACTCGCTTGACATGTCACGGAGAAATCTGTGTGATCTGCCCGTGCTTCTCCGTGAGGTCGAATATGCGCGCCCGTCCTCCGTCGACGACGCGATTCGGCTGCTCGCGGGGAACGAGGGAGCGCGTGCGCTCGCCGGCGGCCAGACGCTCGTCAACGTGATGAAGGCGCGCGCCGCGTCGCCGGACGTACTCGTCGACTTGAACGAGCTCGACGAGCTGCGCTCGATCGCGGTCAGCGGCGACACGCTCGAACTTGGAGCGATGGCGACCTACACGCAGCTGATGGCCTCCTCCGAGGTGGACGTCTCGCGGCCGATTCTCGCCGAGGTGTCCGCCCAGATCGCCGACGTGCAGGTGCGGAACCGCGGCACGATCGGCGGCAACGTCTGCTCGAACGACCCGACGAACCACCTGCCGCCGCTGCTCGTCGCGCTCGGCGCATCGATGACGATCCGCGGGGAGGGTGGCGAAAGAACGGTGGCTGCGGAAGAGTTCTTCCTCGGCGTCTACATGACCGCCGTCTCAGAGGGCGAGTTGTTGCTCGCGATCTCGGTGCCCGCCGCCGCCAACGCCGCCGATGGCTTCGCCTCGATCACGATCGGCCGCGACGGCACCTGCATCGCGAACGCTGCCGCGTGTCTCGACGACGGGGCGACGCGGATCGCGCTCGGATGCGTCGACGCCGTCCCTGTCCTGCTGACTCCGGCCGGCGCCGACGAGGAGAGCATCCGCGCTGCCGTCGTCGAGGCGAATCTCGATCCACCCTCCGACGTGCATGCCTCGGCCGACTATCGTCGTCATCTCGCGGGCGTCTGCGCCGTGCGAGCGGTCAAGCAAGCGTCGGACAGGGGAAGGTGAGCGTGGAAGCACCGAGCACGAGTCGGACGATCTCGGTGGAGGTCAACCGCGATCTCTACGAGCGCGACGTCGCCGCGAGGCGGTTGCTCGTCCACTTCATCCGCGACGACCTCGAGCTGACGGGAACGCACGTCGGCTGCGACACGGGCAACTGCGGCGCCTGCACCGTCCACCT
>JALYRA010000291.1 GCA_030855545.1 Actinomycetota bacterium
AGCAACCTCCGATCGGTGCTTGCTGCTGGCCATCCATGCCGGAAACTTGTCCGACAGTTGTCTGTCGCCCGCCGCGCTCGGGAAGTCGGCATCGCGTTCGGTAGATAGAACGAACCGCTCGATGTAGTCGAGATGACGCAAGTTCAGTGCCCACAAGCGGCGGTCACCGCAACACGTTGTCTCTAGCCACAGACTTTCGCCGAACATGCTTCTGCCTTCGTTGCAGTGCGCAAGCCACGCGCTCGACGAAAGCGGCCCGGGTAGCTGCGTTTCCCGCACAAAGGCACAGGTCGGACATGTGAGTCGAACGGTTCCCAACCGCCCATGGATCGATGCCTTCCCGTTACAGCGCGGGCAGTGCACGAGCACGTGGTCGTCGTAGGGCGCCGCCGGTTCAACCCGAGCATCAGAAGCCATGAAGAAGAATCGTAGGCAGTCACGTGCGCCGCTGCCGTCTGGGCCAGCGTTCGGCAATGTCACATGAGGTCGTGCCTGGCTAATCTCGCGCAGTGACGCGACCACGTACGCCTGATGCGCCGCCGAACGGCTGGAAGGTTCTCCGCAGCTCCGTGTTCGTGCTCGCTCTAGCCGTTGGGGCGTGGTGGCTGATCGTCACGGGCCGGGGTACGCGGATTGAGCGTCTGTCGCTGTGGGTTATCGCTGTCTCGGCATCGATCATGCTGCTGATGGTGGCTGCCGGGGCTGTCGTCGCCCTGTGGGACTCGCGCACGCGAGGCTAGCGACACCTAACGGCAGCGTGGGCGAGCGACCTCTCGCCTGACTCAGAAACGGCCGCCGCGGTCTCGGGCCCGCTGGGCTGAGACCGCGTGCGCTGCGGACTCGAGCCGGTCGGGAAGCGGCTCGAGCTCAGGCGGCTCGCCGCCCGTCTGATGCGCCAGCGCCTGGGCGAGCAGCCAGTCGGCGAGCCACGGGTTTCGCGGCAGCAACGGGCCGTGCAGGTACGTCCCGAGCGCGCGGCCGACGCGGACGCCCTCGTAGCCCGACTCGCCGTCGTTTCCGAAGCCGGCGACGACGCGACCCAAGGGCACCGCACCGGGATCAAGGCGCGTCCGGCCGGCGTGGTTCTCGAAGCCGGCGATCGTCCGCTGCTCTCCGGATTCGAGCTCGCACTCGAGCAGCACGTCGCCGATCATCCGCCGCTCGCCTGCGACCGTCTCGTGCGGGAAAAGTCCGATCCCGGGCATCGACTCGCCCTGATGGCCGTGGTAGCCGCGCCCGAGCAGTTGATAGCCGCCGCAGACCGCGAGCAAGGCCGCTCCGTCCGCGACGGCCTGCTCGATCGCCGGCCCTTTCGCGACGAGATCGGGGGCGATCAGAAGCTGCTCCCGGTCCTGACCGCCGCCGATGTAGAGGAGGTCATGCTCGCCGGCTCGCACCTCGTCGCCGACGGAGATCGGCGTCACCTCGAGGTCGTGGCCGCGGAGCGACGCGCGCCGCGCGAGCACCGCGATGTTGCCGCGATCGGCGTAGATGTTCAGATAGTCCGGATAGAGATGGCCGACGCGGATCCTCACGAACGCTCCCAGTAGGGCTTCACGAGTCCGCGCTCGGTGACGATCCGCTGCAACGCGAGCATCGCCGTGTAGGTAGGGAGGACGACCAGCTCGCCACCCGCCGGGGTCAGCTCGAGCCCGCGGTCGAGCGCCCGCTCGAGATCGGGCTGCACCTCGAGTGCCACCTCGTCGAGCCCCCCGTAGACGCAGCGCACGGCCAGCTCGGCCGCCCGGTCGCCCGACGCGATCAGCCGCTCCGCCCTCCCGAACAGAGGCTCGAAGTCGACGTCCCAGGTCCACGACACGTCCTTGCCGTCCGCGATCGCGTCGTTGAGGGCGACGAGGACGAGAGTGGGGGCGCCGCCTTCGAGCAGTGTGTGCACGACCTCGTTCGCGCCGGCCGGGTTCTTGATCAGGAGCACGAGCAGCCGCTTGTCGCCGACCGGGATCCGCTCGAAGCGGCCGAACGCGGCGCCGAACCGCTCCAGCCCGGCCCTGATCTCGGTCAGCGGCTCCCCGAGCGCCTGCGCGAGCGCCGCGGCGCCGAGCGCGTTGTAGACGTTGTAGAGACCCGGCAGCGGAAGACGCACGCGGATCGAGCCTGTGGGCGTCTCGAGCGTGAAGGTGGCCGCCTCGAGCCCCTCGAGCTCGATCTCCGTCGCGCGCACCTGCAATTCGGGCCGCGCATGGCCGCAGTTCGGACAGCGGTAGTCGCCGAGGTGGCCGACGTAGGCGGCCGCGAAGTCGTACGGACGCCCGCAACGGACGCAGTAGCGCGAGTCGGCTGCGTGCTGGAGCGCGGGCCGGGCGTGGCGGGGGTCGTCGATCCCGAATGCGATCGCGTTGTCGCGGTCGCCGGCGAGATCTCCCACCTGAGGGTCGTCGCCGTTCACGATCAGCATCGTCTCCGGCGGCAGCGCGGCCGTCGCGGCACGCCAGCGCTCGGCGATGTGCTCGAGCTCGCCGTAGCGGTCGAGCTGGTCGCGAAAGAGGTTCCCGAGCAGGACTACTCGCGGTCGCACTCGGCGCACGACCTCCGGGAGGGCACCCTCGTCGACCTCGAGCAGCCCCAGCTCGGCATCGCGCTGCGCGAGCAGCGTCGAGGCGACCCCCGAGACCAGATTCGCTCCGGAGCGGTTCCAGGCAAGCCGCCGGCCGGGCTGGAGGATCTCGGCTGCCATCGCGGTCGTGGTCGTCTTCCCGTTCGTCGCCGAGATGACCGCGGATCCCTGCGAGAGCCGCGAGGCGAGGGCGTCGATCGCGTCCGGGTCGAGCTTCCAGAGCAGCTTGCCGGGAAGGGTCGTCCCGCCGCCGGCGCCGGCGAGACGGGACATCCGCGCTGCGGTCCGGGCGGCGAACGTTTCAACGGCAAGACGGGCGCTCACGGCCGCGAGCGTACCCGTCTCACCTCGCGCGGAACGACTCCCTCGATCGAGTGAACTTCGCCGGTCCTGACCCAAAAGGGGGAGGAACCTACCCGTTTCGGCGCATAGGTTGCGCGCGGTTCCATGAAGCCGGGCCGGCACTGTGGCGTATTCCGGCCCGACAGGTCCATATGCGGCGCGCCTTGCGGGGCGCTCAAGAAGGAGAAAGATGGCAGGAAACACAGGCGGCAAGCGCGGGGACGTACGTCAGAGCGCCCTCTGGGGCTCGGGCAACCGCGGCGGCGAGTTCCGCTCCAACGCCCTCTGGGGCAAGGGTGGCCGGGGTCTCGTCACGTCTGTCGTTGCACTCGCTCTCGCGATGCCGCTTGCGGCAACCGCGGGCGGGGGGTCGGACAACCGTCCGGTCGTAAC
>JALYRA010000307.1 GCA_030855545.1 Actinomycetota bacterium
CCGGCAGCGCCTCGTGCCGGTAGGTCGGCACGGTCAGCGTGTCCCAGGCGACGAGCACAGCGCGCGGGTGCTCTTCCTCCCAGAGCCGGGCGAGCAGGTTCCCGACGCCGACGAGCAAGCCGCCGCCGCCACCGTCCTTCCGCCGGATCGACTTCGGCAGCGCGTGGTACGAGCGGTGGGCGAACGAATCGCCGTCGACGATGAGGAGCGGCTTCACGCCGACCGCTCGAGCTCGCTGATCGCCGCCATCAGCCGGTCGGTCGCCATCTGCGCCGCGTCCTCGTGCCCGGAAAGATCGTCGAGCCGGATCGGCGCGCCGTAGGCGACGCGGAGACGCGCGAGCCGGCCGAGCCGGTCGGTGCCGACGATCCCGACCGGAACGAGCGGGACGCCCGCATCAATCGCGATCCGTGCCGCTCCCGTGTGCGCCCGCGCCTCGTACTCCTTCCGCAGCCCCTTCTTTCGCCGCGTCCCCTCCGGGAACATGACGACCACATGCCCTTCGCGGCAGAGCTGCGTCGCGGTCTCGAGCGCGACCGTGTCCTTCTCACCGCGCCGCACCGGGAAGGCGCCCGCTGCGGTCGCGAACTGCTTGAACGGCGTCCAGAAGAGCTCCGACTTCGCCATGAAGCGGAGGTAGCGCTTCGGGAAGAGCGGCAGCCCGAGCGGCCACGGGTCGAAGTTCGAGTTGTGGTTCGCCGCGAGCACGAAGCCACCCGCAGGAAGGTGCTCCTTCCCCCGGGCGCGGAGCCGGAAGAGCCCGTAGAGAAGTGGCCACGAGGCAGCGGCGACGAGCATGTACATCGGGCTGGGGCGGGGCGGCACAAGAGGAGTATCCCTCTGCGTCGCTAACGTGTCCCGCGCTATGTCCAAGAAGCTTGTGATCGTCGAGAGCCCCGCGAAGGCGAAGACCATCGCGGGCTATCTGGGCGGGGATTACGTGGTCGAGTCGAGCATCGGCCACATTCGCGACCTCCCGAACCGCGCCTCCGAGATCCCGGAGAATCTGAAGAAGGAGCCGTGGGCGCGCCTCGGCGTCGACGTCGAGCGCGACTTCGAGCCGCTCTACGTCGTCGACTCCGACAAGAAGGCGAAGGTCAACGAGCTGAAGAAGCTCCTGAAGAACGCCGACGAGCTCCTGCTTGCGACGGACGAGGACCGCGAGGGCGAGGCGATCGCGTGGCATCTGCTCGAGGTGCTCAAGCCCAAGGTCCCGGTCAAGCGGATGGTCTTCCACGAGATCACGAAGGAAGCGATCCAGCGGGCGCTCGGTGAGACGCGCCCGGTCGACCAGCGGCTCGTCGACGCCCAGGAGACGCGACGCATTCTCGACCGGCTCTACGGCTACGAGGTCTCCCCGGTGCTCTGGAAGAAGGTGATGCAAGGTCTCTCCGCGGGCCGCGTCCAGTCGGTCGCCGTCCGGCTCGTCGTCGAGCGCGAGCGCGAGCGCCGCGCGTTCCTCAGCGCCGGCTACTGGGACATCAAGGGCCTTTTTGACCCGGGATCGTTCGAAGCGCGCCTCGCCGCCGTCGACGGCAAGCGGGTCGCGCAGGGTCGTGACTTCACGCAGCAGGGCGAGCTCAGGTCGGCCGACCTCGCCCGGCTCGACGAGGCAGACGTCCGCAAGCTCGTTTCGGGACTCGCCGGCGCGACGTTCGCGATCCGGTCGGCCGACGAGAAGCCGTACACCCGCCGCCCGGCCGCGCCGTTCATGACCTCGACAATCCAGCAGGAGGCGAGCCGCAAGCTTCGCTTCACCGCGCAGACGACGATGCGTGTGGCCCAGCGCCTGTACGAGAACGGCCACATCACCTACATGCGCACCGACTCGACGACGCTGTCCGAGTCCGCGCTGACCGCCGCGCGCCGCCAGGCAGTCGAGCTGTACGGCGCGGACTCGATCCCCGAGAAGCCGCGGCAGTACACCCGCAAGGTGAAAAACGCACAGGAGGCGCACGAGGCGATCCGGCCGGCCGGCGACTCGTTCCGGACGCCCAAGCAGCTCGAGCGGGAGCTGAACCGCGACGAGCTTGCGCTCTACGACCTGATCTGGAAGCGGACGCTCGCTTCGCAGATGGCCGACGCGCGCGGCCTCACCGTCTCGCTCCGCCTCGGCGCGGCGACGCCGGACGGGAGCGACGCCGAGTTCTCGGCCAGCGGCACCGTGATCACCTTCCGCGGCTTCCTGGCTGCGTACGAGGAGAGCCGCGACGACGACACTGAGAAGGAAGACGAACGCCCGCTCCCGCACCTGAAGCCCGGCGATGAGCTGCGCGCCCTCGAACTCGAGCCCGAGGGTCACGCGACGTCGCCGCCCGCACGCTTCACCGAGGCGAGCCTCGTCCAGGCGCTCGAGGAGCGCGGAATCGGCCGACCCTCGACCTATGCCTCGATTCTCGGGACGATCCTCGACCGCGGTTATGTCTTCAAGCGCGGCTCCGCGCTCGTCCCGAGCTTCCTTGCCTTTGCCGTCACCGGTCTGCTCGAGCAGCACTTCACGCGGCTCGTCGACTACGACTTCACCGCGAAGATGGAGGACGATCTCGACCGGATCGCCGCCGGCGACGAGGAACGGGTCGACTGGCTGCGCCACTTCTATTACGGCGGCGCCGAAGGCGACGCGGGCCTGCACGCGCTCGTCGCCGACCTGAGCGAGATCGACGCGCGTGCGATCAACACGCTTCCGCTCGGCGAGGGGATCGTCCTGCGCGTCGGCCGTTACGGGCCGTACGTCGAGCGAGGAGAGGAGCGCGCGAGCGTCCCCGAGGACATGGCGCCCGACGAGCTCACGATCGAGAAGGCAAAGGAGCTGCTCGAGGCTCCGTCTGGCGACCGCTCGCTCGGCACGCACCCCGAGTGGGGCACGGAGATCGCCGCCAAGGGTGGCCGGTACGGGCCGTACGTGACGGAGGTGCTGCCCGAGGGCGCGACCGAGAAGCCGCGCACCGCCTCGCTCTTCAAGACGATGTCACCCGAGACCGTGACGGTCGAGGAGGCCGTACGGCTGCTCTCACTCCCACGGACGCTCGGCGCGGACGCGGAGGGCACCGAGATCACCGCGCAGAACGGTCGTTATGGCCCCTACGTGAAGATGGGCACCGAGTCGCGTTCCCTCGAGGCGGAGGAGCAGCTCTTCACGATTACGCTCGAGGAGGCGAAGACGTTGCTCGCCCAGCCGAAGCAGCGGCGCGGCCGTGGCGAGGCGAAGCCACCGTTGCGCGAGCTCGGCGCCGATCCCGTCAGCGGCAAGCCGGTCGTCCTCAAGGAGGGACGCTTCGGTCCCTACGTCACCGACGGCGAGACGAACGCGAGCCTCCGCCGCGGTGACGACCCCGAGACGGTGACGATGGAGCGTGCCGCCGAGCTGATGGCCGAGCGGCGCTCGAAAGGCCCTGCGCCGAAGCGCAAGCGTTCCGCCGGCAAGCGTTCTGCCGCGTAACAGCAACGAACGAGCAAACTTTCGGCATCAACGTGCGTCTTCTTCGACGAGGGCGCACCCAGACGCGCTAGCGTGGCTGCGCGACCAAACCGACCCGCCACCCTCACCGGAATAGACAAAACGGGCTCGCCGTTTGAGCTTGTGACAAGCGAACGGGGTCGATACCCCTGGCAAAAGCAGGATTAACAGCTTAAGGTGCGTAAGTTTGTAGCTTCCCTCGAGGTAGGGCCTGAAAGGACTGACGTTTCGCTTTGACGCAGAACCAGCTGATCGAACTGATTGAGTCGGAGCAGGTCAAGGCGCTCGTCGAGCGCTCGGAGGAGCGTGGGATGATCGATCCCATCGAATTCGAGGCGTTCGTGCTCGAGCACGACCTGAACGACGACGAGACGGAGCAGCTCACGCGCGAGCTCGAGACCCTCGGCCTCGAGGTGGGGCAGTCGACTGCGGCCAAGGACAAGGCAGCCAAGGAGGCGAAGGACGCCGAGACCGAGAAGGAAGAGGTCGAGCCCGCACCCGTCGCGTCGGTCGCCACCGGCGCCGCCGACAGCCTGCAGCTCTTCCTCGCCGACGTCGGCCGGCACAAGCTGCTGAACGCGGCGCAGGAGGTGCAGCTCGCGAAGCTGATCGAGCGCGGCGACCCGGTCGCGAAGCGCACGATGATCGAGTCGAACCTCCGCCTCGTGGTCTCGATTGCCAAGGGCTACCGTGGCCTCGGCGTACCGTTCCTCGACCTGATCCAGGAGGGGACGCTGGGCCTGAACCGCGCGGTCGAGAAGTTCGACTGGCGGCGGGGCTTCAAGTTCTCGACCTACGCGACCTGGTGGATCCGCCAGTCGGTGCAGCGCGCCGTCGCGAATCATGCGCGGACGATCCGCGTGCCCGTCCACGTCGTCGAGCGCCAGCAGAAGCTCTCCCGCGCCGCGCGGCGGCTCGAGGTCGAACTCGGGCGCGAGGCGACGAAGGAAGAGCTCGCGGAGGCCACCGGCCTGCCACTCCAACACGTCGACGAGGCGCTCGGCGCCGCGCACGCGTCCGTCTCGCTGAACCAGACGGTCGGTGCCGACGACGAGGGCGAGCTCGGCGACCTCTTCGCCGACCGCGAGGCGCCCGACCCGTTCGACGAGGCGGAGGAGTCGCTGCGCAAGCAGGGCGTTCGCCGCGCGCTCGACGCGCTCCCGGAGCGTGAGCGGCGCATCCTCGAGCTGCGCTTCGGCTTCGAGGGCGAGCCGTGGACGCTCGAGGCGATCGGCCATGAGCTCGACCTGACACGCGAGCGTGTCCGCCAGCTCGAAGGCCAGGCGCTTTCACGCCTCGCCGCGCTGCGCGACCTTGCCAGCCTCGCGGCGTAACAACCGCGGTACTGCGACTCCGAAAGGCGGCTTCGGCCGCCTTTCGGCCGTGAAAGAACGGTGAAGATTTGCGCCTGACCGCCTGACGTAGGGATACTCCAGCTGAACCCGGGGCTGCCGGAGCGAAAGGAGTCAAGTTGAGAATCAAGTGGCACAGGCTTTTGATGCTGCTCGTCGTGGCGATGCTGGCCGTCGCTGTGGCGGGGTGCGGTGGCGACGACGATGAGGAAGGAACGGGCGGCGGAACGACCGCAGCCGAGACCGAGGGTGAGGCTGCGAGCGGCGGGACACTCGTCTTCGCCGGCGCGTCCGATCCGGTCGTGCTCGACGGCGCACTCGTCTCCGACGGTGAATCGATCCGCGTCATCACGCAGATCTTCGAGACGCTCGTCGCGCTCGAGCCCGGCTCGACGGAGCCGGTTCCCGGCCTCGCCGAGAGCTGGGAAGCGAACGACGACGGCACGGTCTGGACGTTCAAGATCCGTGAAGGCGTCACGTTCCACGACGGCGAGACGCTGGACGCCGCGGCGGTCTGCTTCAACTTCGACCGCTGGTACAACTTCGAAGGTCCGCTGCAGAACCCCGGCGCGACCTACTACTGGCAGGTCGTCTTCGGCGGCTTCGCCACCTACAACAAGGACAGCGGCGCACCGGAGGACAGCCTCTACGAGAGCTGCGAGGTGACCGACGCCTCGACCGCCGTCCTGACGCTGACGAAGCCGTCAGCGACGTTCATCCCGGCGCTCTCGCAGCAGGCGTTTTCGATCGCCAGCCCGAAGGCGCTCGAGGAGTTCAACGCCGACGAGGGCACCACGGACGAGGACGGTGTCTTCAGTCCGACCGGCACGTTCGGCACGGAGCATCCGATCGGCACCGGCCCGTTCAAGTTCGAGTCGTGGGTCCGGAACGACCGGCTGACGCTCAGCCGCAACGACGACTACTGGGGTGAGAAGGCTTCGATCGACGAGCTGATCATCCGGCCGATCGCCGACAACGCAGCGCGTCTTCAGGCGTTGCAGACCGGCGAGATCCAGGGCTACGACCTGGTCGAGCCACAGGACATCGCCACCCTCCAGGGTGACGACGAGTTGCAGGTGATCGACCGGCCCGCGTTCAACGTCGCCTACGTCGGCTTCAACATCGCGAAGAAGCCGACCGACGACGTGAAGGTGCGCGAGGCGATCGCGTACGGCCTCGACCGCCAGGCGGTCGTCGACGAGTTCTACTCCGGCCGTGCGGTCGTCGCGACGCAGTTCATGCCGCCGGAGGTCGTCGGCTATGCAGACGACGTTCCGACGTACGAGTACGACCCGGAGAAGGCGAAGCAGATCCTGACGGACGCCGGCTACACGCTGCCGGTGCCGCTCGAGTTCTGGTACCCGACTGACGTGTCGCGCCCGTACATGCCCGACCCGAAGCGGAACTTCGAAGCGTTCGCCGCGAGCCTGAACAACTCCGGCTTCAAGGTGACTCCCAAGAGCGCTCCGTGGAACCCGGACTACCTGGGTCGAGCGGACGAGGGGAACGCGGGCAACCTCCGCCTCCTCGGCTGGACCGGCGACTACGGTGACGCGGACAACTTCATCGGCACGTTCTTCCAGAGTCCGCAGAAGGCCTGGGGAACGACGACGACGCCGCTCACCGAGATCGAGAAGCTCCTGAACGACGCTGAGATCGAGACGGAGCAGTCGGCTCGCGAGACGCTGTACCAGGAGGCGAACCGGCAGATCATGACCCAGCTCCCGGGCGTCCCGTACGCGCACTCCAAGCCGGCGCTCGCGTTCAGGGCGAACGTGAAGGGATACGTGGCGAGCCCGACGACGAACGAGTCGTTCGCGTCGGTCTCGATCGAGGAATAGGGGAGGAAGGCTAGAGTCCGGCGGGCGACATGCTGCGTTTCGTCGTCCGCCGGCTCCTCCTCCTGATCCCGATTCTGGTCGGGCTCTCGATCCTGGTCTTCCTCTGGATCAGGGCGCTGCCGGGGAGCCCGGCGACCACGCTGCTCGGCGAGCGGGCGACCGCTGAGGCGATCGCGGCGATCAACGAGCAGTACGGGCTCAACGACCCGATCCACGAGCAGTACTGGGCCTATCTGAAGCAGCTCGGCTCGTTCGATTTCGGCGACTCGGTCACCTCGCGGCGGCCGGTGATCGAGGAGTTCAAGCAGCGCTTCCCGGCGACGATCGAGCTCGCGTTAGCCGCGATGCTCTTCTCGATCGTGATCGGCCTCCCGCTCGGCTTCTTCGCGGCGAAACGCTACGGCGGCTGGCTCGACCAGCTGAGCCTCGTCGCCTCGCTGCTCGGCATTTCGGTCCCGATCTTCGTGCTCGCGATCATCCTCAAGTACGTCTTCGCGGTGAAGCTCGGGTTACTCCCGACGGTCGGCCGGATGAGCGTGCTGATCAACATCGACCACCCAACGAACTTCTATGTCCTCGACTCGTTACTCGCAGGCAGCTTCGAGGCGTTCTGGGACACGCTCAAGCACCTGATCCTGCCCGCGGTGGCGCTCGGCTCGATCCCGCTCGCAATCGTCGCGCGGATCACGCGGGCGGCCGTCCTCGATGTTCAGAACGAGGACTACGTGCGCACGGCGCGCGCGAAGGGCGTGGCGCCGCGGACGGTCGACACGCGCCACATCCTGCGCAATGCGATGCTCCCGATCGCGACGATCATCGGCCTTCAGACGGGACTCCTCCTCTCGGGCGCCGTCCTCACCGAGACGGTCTTCGCCTATCCGGGGATCGGCACCTGGCTCGTCGACGCGATCAAGGCGCGGAACTATCCCGTGCTCCAGGGCGGGATCCTCTTCATCGCGCTCGTCTTCGTGCTCGTCAACCTGCTCGTCGATCTCTCGTACGCGCTCCTCAACCCGAGGATCCGGCTCAGCTGATGTCGATCGCCGAGCTCGAGTCCAGGGAGATCTCGCTCGACCCGGGGCAGGGCGGCCTCTGGCGCGATGCCTGGCGGCGGCTGCGCCGGAATCCGGGCGCGCTTGTCGGCTTCGCGCTCGTCGGCCTCTTCGTCTTCGTGGCGGTCTTTGCGCCTCTCCTCGCACCTGAGGATCCGCGCTTCGGCGACCTTTCCCGGCTCGGGGGCAGCTGCTGCCCAGGCCCGTCGCTCGACCACTGGTTCGGCGTCGATCAGCAGGGTCGCGACGAGCTCTCGCGGATCATCTATGGCGCCCGCTTCTCGCTGCTGATCGGCATCGTCTCCGTTGCCGTCGGGCTGTCGCTCGGCATTGCGCTCGGCTCGATCGCCGGTTACGTGGGCGGGATCGTCGACGGGATCATCATGCGCTTGACCGACATCATGCTCTCGATCCCGGGCCTCTTGCTGGCGATCGGGATCGTTGCGATGCTCGGTCCCGGCCTCTTCCAGATCATGATCGCCGTCGGCGCGACGCAGGTGCCGATCTTCGCGCGGCTGATGCGCGGCTCGATCCTCTCGCAGCGCGAGAACGACTTCGTGCTGGCCGCGCGCGCGATCGGCGTGCCGCGACGGACGATTCTCGCCTCGCACATCCTCCCGAACGCGATCTCGCCCGTGATCGTCCAGGGGACGCTCGCGCTGGCGACGGCGATCATCGACGTCGCCGGGCTCGGCTTCCTCGGCCTCGGGCCACAGGATCCCTCGACGCCCGAGTGGGGGACGATGCTGACCGACACGACGCGCTACCTGCAGACGGCGCCGCACCTCGCGATCATTCCGGGCGTCGCGATCATCATCTCCGTGCTCGGCTTCAATCTGATCGGCGACGGGCTCCGCGAGGCTCTCGACCCGAAGCTCCGAGGCCGTGGCTAGCGAGCCTCTCCTCTCAGTCGAGGATCTGCACGTTCGCTTCGGAACCGAGCGTGGGCTCGTGTACGCGGTCAATGGCGTCTCGTTCGAGATCTCCGCGGGCGAGACGCTCGGTATCGTCGGCGAGTCGGGCTGCGGCAAGAGCGTCACCTCGCTCGCGATCCTCGGCATCCTTGGACGGAACGCGCGCGTGACGAGCGGCAAGGCGATGTTCGGCGGGCGCGACCTCCTCTCGCTGGACGACGAGCAGCTGCGCTCGATCCGTGGCAAGGAGATCGCGATGATCTTTCAGGATCCGATGACCTCGCTCAACCCGGTGCTGACGATTGGCCGGCAGATCCGCGAGGCGCTCGAGACGCACTTCGGAATGGAGCGCGAACAGGCCGATCGCCGTTCGACGGAGCTCCTCGATCAGGTCGGGATCCCGAGTGCGAAGTCGCGCCTGAAGGACTATCCACATCAGTTCTCCGGCGGGATGCGGCAGCGTGCGATGATCGCGATGGCGCTCGCCTGCGAGCCGAAGCTCCTGATCGCGGACGAGCCGACAACGGCGCTCGACGTGACGATTCAGGCGCAGATCCTCGGTCTGCTCAAGTCCCTCGTCGCCGAGCGCGACACGGCGCTGATCCTGATCACCCACGACCTCGGCGTCGTCGCCGGGATGTGCGAGCGCGTGAACGTGATGTACGCCGGCATGTTCGTGGAGACCGGCAGCGCCGACAAGATCTTCGCGCGGCCACGGCACCCGTACACGCTCGGCCTGCTTCAGAGCGTGCCTCGGCTCGACGCGGGTAGACGCCAAAAGCTGCAGCCGATCCCGGGCTCGCCGCGCAACATGCTCAGCGCGCCGAGCGAGTGCCCGTTCGCACCACGCTGCCGCTACGAGGTCGAGCAGTCGCGCCAGGAGGTGCCGCCGCTCGAGCAGATCGAGGACGCCCACCAGGTGCGCTGTTTCAACCCCGTTCCCGCGGACGAGTGGCAGCGGACACGGCTAGGTGGCGCCGCATGAACGCGAACGGCAGCGACCCGCTCGTCGAGGTCGAGGATCTCAAGGTCTGGTTCCCGATCCGAAGCGGGATCGTCATGGACAGGCATGTCGGCGACGTGAAGGCGGTCGACGGCGTCTCACTGACGATCCAGCGCGGGGAGACGCTCGGGCTCGTGGGCGAGTCGGGTTGCGGCAAGTCGACGATCGGCCGCGCATTGCTCCGCCTCTACGAGCCCACGGCCGGCCGGATCGTCTTCGACGGGACGGACATCACGCATCTGGGCGAGAAGGCGATGCGGCCGCTGCGGCGGCGGATGCAGATGATCTTCCAGGACCCGTACGCGTCGCTGAACCCGCGCCACTCGGTCGGCCGCATGGTCGGCGAGCCGCTTCGCGTCCACGGCCGCGGCGGAAAGGGGCTCGGGAAGAAGGTGCGCGAGCTGCTGCAGACGGTGGGACTCCCCGCCGACGCGGCGACGCGCTACCCGCACGAGTTCTCGGGCGGCCAGCGCCAGCGCATCGGCCTCGCTCGCGCGCTCGCGCTCAACCCCGACTTCCTCGTCTGCGACGAGCCCGTGTCGGCACTCGACGTCTCGATTCAGGCACAGATTGTCAACCTGATGGAGCAGCTCCAGCAGGAGTTCGACCTCACGTACCTCTTCATCGCGCACGATCTCGCGGTCGTCCGCCACATCTCCGACCGGATCGCGGTCATGTACCTGGGTCAGATCATGGAGCTCTCGCCCGGCGACGACCTCTACGACAACCCGCTGCACCCGTACACGATCTCGCTCCTCTCGGCGATCCCGATCCCCGATCCCGAGGTGGAGCGGAACCGCACCTCGATCCTCCTCCAGGGTGACCTGCCGAGCCCGGCGAACCCGCCGGACGCCTGCCGGTTCCACACCCGCTGCCCGTACATCCAGCCCACGCGCTGCGCCGACGAGGAGCCCGAGCTCCGGCCCCTCGAAGGGCATCTCGTCAAGTGCCACTGGGCCGAGGAGATCAAAGCGGGGCAGATCCAGCCGAAGCAGCGGGAAGCCGTCTTCGAGGCCGGCCAGCAGGCGCCCGCGTACGTGCCGCCCGTCGGCTAATGGGGGAGACGCTCGTTCTCCGCGTCCGCGACGGCGAGCTCGAGGGTCAGGGCCAATGGGCGTACGCGTGTATCGTCGCAATCGAGAAGCGACTGCGCTCTTGATCCTCCTGCGTGACGTCGTCGATGCCGACCTCGACGTGTTCTTCGAGCACTGGACCGATCCAGAGGCGAACCGGATGGCCGCGTTCACTGTTGAGCACCCAGAGGACCGCGAAGCCTTCGACGCGCGCTGGGCGCGGCTGAGGGGGAGCGAGTCCGTTACAGCGATGACGATCGAGTTGAGTGGAGTCGTGGTCGGCACCGTCTCGAGCTGGGACAACGACGGCAAGCGCGAGGTGACCTACTGGATCGGCCGCGAGTACTGGGGCAAGGGCATCGCAACGCGCGCTCTCAACGAGTTCTTGGAGGTCGAGACCGCCCGTCCGCTCTACGCGGCCGCGGCGAAGGACAACGCCGGCTCGATCCGCGTGCTCGAGAAGTGCGGCTTCGAGCAGGTCGGTTCTGCTCGTGGCTTGGCGAACGCGCGCGGCGAGGTGATCGACGAGGTCGAACTCAAGCTGTCGTAGCGGAGACGGCAACAACGGTGCGCGTGACGATCTTGTCCACAAGCCCGTAGGCGACGGCCTCTTCAGGGGTCATGAAGCGGTCGCGGTCGATGTCGAGCATCACCTGTTCGATCGGTTGGCTGGTGTGCTTGGCGAGGATCTCGGCCATCCGCCGCGTCATCGAAAGCACCTCTTTTGCGTGAATCTCGATGTCGGTGGGCGTCCCGCGGAAGCCCGCGGAGCCCTGGTGGATCATCATCTTCGCGTTCGGAAGCGCCATCCGCTTGCCGGGCGCGCCGCCGGCGAGGATCATCGCGGCCGCGGACATCCCCATCCCGACGCAGATCGTGGCCACGTCCGGCTTGACGTACTGCATCGTGTCGTAGATCGCCATGCCCGCATACGCGGAGCCGCCGGGCGAGTTGATGTAGAGCGAGATGTCCTTGTCAGGCGCCTCCGATTCGAGGAAGAGCATCTGCGCCGCAATCACGTTCGCGATTTCGTCGTCGACCTCGCGGCCGAGGAAGACGATCCGCTCGCGCAGCAGGCGGGAGTAGATGTCGAACGAGCGCTCGTAGCGGCCATCCGACTCGACGACCATCGGGATCAGGGGGCTCATCTCGGCTCCTTCCAGTAATGTGCAACCACTTGGTTGCATAACTATACGCAACCGAACGGTTGCGCGACAGAGGAGGCGTTCGTGGAGGTGACACGCGAGATGGTCCTGGACGCGCCGCTCGACGAGGTGTGGGAGGCGCTCATCGAGCCCGGACGGGTCGACGAGTGGTTCACGGAGGACGGCGCAGAGCGGGAGCTGGCGATCGAGGAGGTCGAGGCAGGCCGACGCGTCGCCTACACATGGGACGAGGGGAACGTCGTGATCGAGCTCGAGGAGGTCGACGCCGGCACGCGCGTCGTCGTCACCGAGACCGGCGAGCCCGGCTGGAATGCCGTGTTCGCGCTGCGCGCGCTGGCGTACGCGTACGCGTGAACGACGTCTTCGACGCGCTCGGCGACCCGACTCGGCGTCACATCGTCGAGTCGCTCTCGCGGCAGGAGGCCTCGGCGACGCAACTCGCGTCCGAGCTGCCGGTGACCCGGCAGGCGGTCTCGAAGCACCTCACTGCGCTGAAGGAGGCGGGGCTCGTCGAGCCACGAAAGCAGGGCCGTCAGACGCTCTATCGCCTGAACGCCGAGCCGCTCGAGGCGGCGGCTGCTTGGATCGTCCGGGTCGGCGGCGAATGGGACGAGCGGCTCGAACGGCTTCGGGCTCTCGTAGGATCCCGCCGTGGGTGACGTCTATTCCTGCGCGCTCGACGTCGCGCCGCTCCACGCCGAGCCCGACGCGTCGTCAGAGCAGGTGACGCAGGCGCTCCGCGGCGAGCCGCTCGCCGTCTCGGCCCGCGAGAACGGCTGGGCGAGCGTCACGACCGCGTACGGCTACCCGGGCTGGATCGTCGCCGACGCGCTCTCGGAGGCGCCCGCCGACGACTGGCTGCCCCCCGTGCGCGACGGCGATCCGGTCGAGGAGGCGCGCGGCTATCTCGGGACGCCGTACCTCTGGGGCGGGATGACCGAGCACGGCATCGACTGCTCGGGGCTCGTGCACATGGCCTGGCGCCGACTTGGTCGCGTGGTCCCCCGCGACGCCGACCAGCAGGAGGAGGCGGCTGCCCGAGTCGACGAGCCGAGCTACGGCGACCTCGCGACCTACGGCGAGAAGGAGGCGACGCACATCGCGTTCTGGCTCGGCGAGGGGCGCATCCTGCACTCCGCCGGAGGCCGTGAAGTCGTCGAGGAGACGGAGCCGACGGCGCTGTCGGCGACGAGACGGGGGTTCTACAGGCTCACCCCTCGATCGATGTACCTCATTCGAGCTAAAGGCACGAGTCGCAACGGCCGATGAACGGGCCGTGGACGCTGCTGAGCGCAAAGAGATCCTGACCCGGTATATGGATCACAGCCGCCGTTTCGAGGCTGCTGCGGCCCGCCGGTCGAATGGGAACGCCGAGGTGATCCCGTTCATTGCGCCGATGCGCGAGCTCGAGCAGGAGCCGACGATGCGTGAGATCGAGGTGCTCCAGCTCGTCGCCGACGGTCTCGTCAACCGCGAGATCGGCCAGCGCTTGTTCCTTTCGGAGGAGACGGTGAAGTCGCACGTCCGTCACCTGCTCGCGAAGCTCCAGGCCCGCTCGCGGGCCCACGCGGTCGCCGTCGGCTATCGCCGCGGCCTGATCGCCTAGAAGCGCTTCTCCACAACCCCGCTGTGGGTCCACAGCAGAGCCGCGCCCCGGCGTGATCCCTGAGCGCGGACTCTGAAACTGCTGTTAGCCCCGGTTATCCTCAGTTTCCCCAGGCTGTGGAGAACCCCCCTAACGAGGGATGCTACTTAGCCTGGCGAAAAGCAGGATTCGTGAGCTTCTACCAACCTTTGGCTTGGCCCGCGATGGCTGCGCGAGCCACGAGGCGAAGAACAGACTGACGCATTATTGAACTCCTGTTCGAGGAACTAACGGCTCTGTCAGCATATACCCCTTTCGGGGGAGGTTGCAAGAGATTTCAGAAAGATTCTTGAGTTCGCAGAGTTCTGCTCGATTGGCGCCATCACCCCGACGGGTGTGGATCTACGGCGCCACGCTGGCGACCGCTGCGCTTGCGACCGCCGGCGCGCTATGGATGTCCGGCGCTCAAGTGGGTCCGCCCCTTGTCGTGGTTGGCCTCGCGGCAGCAGCTGCGTTCGCGGAGCGCGGAAGCGTCCGGCTGAGTTCCACGATCGATGAGTCAATTTCTGCCTTGCCGATGTTGTTCGCCGCAGTCCTCTTCGGACCGTTTGCGGCGATGGTCGTCGCAGCGGCATCAATGCTTGGAGACTTCACTCGTCCCTATCTCCGATGGGGAATCTACACAAGCAGTCGGGCGATCACGGCCGCGATTGTCGGAATAGTGGCGACGACGACTGGCGATACGATTCAGAATCGGTCGGTAGCGCTCGCGGCAAGCACGATCGTCGCAGCCATCGTCGCACAGGCCCTGGACTGCGTTTTTGCGTCCGCAACCGTCTATCTGCGAAAGAGCGGTGGAGTGGCCGAAACCGCGCGACTGCTGCTGCCAGTTGCTGCTGCTGCAATCCCTCTATACGCACCGCTAGTGGCACTACTTGCGATCGCTTATGACCAGGTCTCAGCCTGGGCGACCATGCTCTTCTTTGTACCGGCTCTGGCCGCACAGCGGCTATATACGCTCTATCAAGAGCAACGTCGTCTCACGGATGGCCTCACCCAAGCAAACGAGAAACTCGAGCGCGCCAACTTGTCCTTTGCGGCGGCACTAGTCGCCACTCTGGACGCGCGAGATCGCTACACGGCTGGTCACTCAGCGGCGGTGGCAGTCTATTCAAGGGACATCGCGCGGAGGATGGGCCTAGACGAAGCCAAGCAACAGATTGTTCATCTTGCGGGCCTTGTGCACGATATTGGCAAGATCGGGCTGCCACCGGGACTCCTTGAGAAGGCCGGGCCTCTGACCCTGGACGAACGACGCGCCATGCAGACCCACTCAGAGATCGGCGAGCGGATCCTTGCGAACGTCGACACATATGGAGAGATCGCCGAGATCGTGCGCAGCCATCATGAGCGTGTCGATGGTAACGGGTACCCCGACGGCATCGCCGATGAGAAGATCCCGCTTCTTGCTCGCATCGTCGCCGTTGCTGACGCGTACAACGCGATGACTTCGGATCGTCCTTACCGCGAAGCCATGCCTAGTCGCGTCGCCCGGCTCCGACTCGCTCAGGCGGTAGGATCTCAGTTCGACACGTCCGTAGTGGCCGCCTTTGAAGCGATCCTCGCGACGGCTGACGAGAGATACCGCCTCGGGCAACGCGACGAGTTTGAATGGACAACAACTCAGCCTCTCGCCGACGTTTCCGTCATGGTCGGAGTTGCCTGAACCTTCGTTAGTTGAACGCCACGGACGGCCGCTTCGGCACGGGATTTCACTCCGAGCTTCTCGAAGATGTGTCTGATATGCACCTTGACGGTCGTGGGGCTGATGAATAGCGTTGCGCCGATCTCAGGATTCGACATCCCCTGGGCGACGAGTGCCAGAACCTCCTTCTCTCGACGCGAAAGTTGTAGGACAGATTTGGAAGCTTCACCTCTGGCCGCCGTGGACAGATCTCCATCGCTCGCCAATGCGAGAACCCTCACGATTGCATCGTGCGACTCCTTATCACTCAGAAGAGTGAGTACTAGTTCTGGGTAGCCGCGGTACGCAGAAACAAACACTTCCACGATGCCCGAATCGTTAACGATGCGTAATGCGACCTTTGCATGTGACACACACTGCGAATAGTTTCCACGACGATGCGAGGCAATCGCCCGCGCAGCGGCAACGTTAATACGGGCCTCTGGTGAAAGTGAAAGGCGCTCGGCGCTAAGCGACGTTCGCTCAGCGCGGATCTGATCGCCGGTCGCCGCGTATGCAACGGCATGGCATGACTCGAGTTCGGCCTGCAGCCAGCGCGTAGCGTTCGTCTCGGACCGAACCGTGCGTATGAGCGTCTGGTCGAAGGCTCCTTGTGCATTGAAGATTCGAGCTTGAACGGCTGAGCCGATGAACCACGCTGTTGTGTCCGAGCCGGCGACACTCCGCTCAAGCGCCTCCTCAACGACGGCTTCCGCGGAAACGTAGTCGTGGCTCAGGTAAAGCACAAGGGCATTGATGATCAAACCGTATGGAACTACGAAATCGAGACGGCAGCGCTCGGCATCCGTGAGTTGTTCGGCCGTAATTCTTCGCGCATCGTCGAGATGACATAAGGATGCAAGTGCGTATCCGAAAACATTTCTGAAGGATGAACGGGCGATGGGATCCTTGACGAAGGGCAAGAGCTGCCATGCCGCTCGGGCATCACCGATTGACTTGTAGACACCGGTATGCGATTCGAAGTTCAATCGCCGACCAACGAGGACTACGTGGTCGGCAGGTGGCAGAGCGTCCGGCGGGCCAAGGATTCTCAAGAGCTCGCTGGCCTCAGCTGTCCTCTCAAGCTCGTTGACAACGCCAAGTTCTCCGAACAGGGAATTCCGACGCAATCGTTCATTGGTGGCAACTGAGCGAGCCGCCCGATAGTACGAGACGGCTTCTTCCAACCGCGATGCCGCATGTGCTGCTCGACCCGCAGCAATGCAGGCCCGAGCCATTGTGTCCTCAGCTCCATCTGGCTCGTTGCTCGCAAGTTTCGCGAGGGCTTCGGACTCGAAGAAACGTCCCTCTCGGAATGCCAACTCAGCCAAAGCGAGCCTCACGGCCGAGGCCTCCTCTGGTGCATCGCGAAGCCAGGATCTGATAGTGGCCACTCGTCCCGCCTCAAGCAGCGACGGTAACGCACGAGCAATTAGGTCAACGAGAAGTCCGTATGCACCGAATCGGTCCATCACGCTGTGTGCTTCATCCCACTGCTCAGCCGACATGAGCCTTCGCACGGCCCTTTCAACCGCCGCCGCGACGGCCTCAGGAAAGTCTTGCCGTAACTTTCCTTCTAAGAACGACCTGACGAGGGGATGCATCTCTACCCGCGCTTCAGTCGCCTCAACGATCAACCCGCTATCAACGGACGCCCGCATGATGCGCTGGGCTAGCGAGCGTTCAAGTCCGCGGAGAACCCAAGCCCGGCCAGGAGGGTCGTAGACGGTCAATTCGCACAAGATCTTTCTTGTGCGGAGCGGCAGTCTCCTGTAAATCTCCTCAGCGAAGAAGCTATACAAATGAGGAGTTTCGGCGGCGTTTGGAAGCGTGACCCCGGAAGCCGATGCGAGACCGAGAACCGCTGGCCAACCTTGCGCTAACGCCACAAGCTCGTCAGGGTCCGCAACGTTCGTATCAGCGAGTAGTTCGTATGCTTCATCGCGCGTCATCGAGAGTGAGTCGCGATCAAACTCGGATATCTCGCCATACAGAATGCGTCGAGCCGAGGCCCACGCTGGGCGTCGGCGCGTGAGAAGTAATGCGTTGATTGGAGCATCGGCGAGAACTGCCTCGATTAGCCGATCCCCGGGCGAACCTGGGGCTAGGACCTGGTGGTCATCAAGGATCAGCCACCCGCTAGCTGGCCAACTTCCGAGGTCTTGGCTTAGCATGTCCGCCAGCACGTCCACCTCTTCGTTGGGCCGAGGTGTCACAGGTAGGCGCTCCATCAGCGCTTCGCCACTGCCTGGGGCGAGAGCCGCGACGGCCTCAACGAGTTCTGCTGCGAACGCCGCGACGTCATTGGATGACTGGCTGAGTGTGCACCATGCAGCCGATTTGCCTGCGAGCCACTGCCGCGCCAAAGTCGTCTTCCCATACCCAGCCGGCGCGACGAGCATCTTGATCCGGCCTTCGCTCTCGTCGAGCAGGCGTGTCAATCTGGGCCGCTCGATGATCCGGCGACGATTGAGCTGTGGTTTCGTTGCGGTGCCCTCGCCCATGATGCATCTCACGGGTGCCGCAAACCCGCTTCGCAGCGTATCTCTCTTCGGCTGCTTTGAATAGCCGTGCCCGCGCCCCCGGAGGGTCGC
>JALYRA010000315.1 GCA_030855545.1 Actinomycetota bacterium
GCGTTCCTGCGCGGCGACGCGGACGTGCTCGTGTCGACGACCATCATCGAATCGGGAATCGACATCCCGCAGGCGAACACGCTGATCGTCGAGCGCTCCGACATGCTCGGCCTCTCGCAGCTCTACCAGATCCGCGGGCGTGTCGGCCGCTCAGATGTGACCGCGCACGCCTACCTGCTCTACCCCGATGCGATGGAGCTCTCGCCCGATGCCCGTGCCCGACTCTCGACGCTCGCCGACCACACCGAGCTCGGCGCCGGCTTCCAGATCGCGATGCGCGACCTCGAGATCCGCGGCGCCGGAGACCTGCTCGGCGCCGAGCAGTCGGGGCACGTCGCCGCGCGCGGGTTCGAGCTCTACGTCGAGATGCTCGCCGAGGCGGTTGCGGAGCTCCAGGGGCAGCGCCGTCTCGCGACGCGTCCCGTGCGCGTCGATGCGCGTGTGGACGCGTACGTGCCGGCGAGCTACGTCTCGTCCGAGGCGCTCAAGATCGACATCCACCGCCGGCTCGCGCTGGCGGAGTCCGAGGACGAGCTGCGGGAGCTCCACCTGACGCTCGAGGATCGCTACGGCCCGGTGCCGGAGCCCGTCGAGAACCTGTTTGCGATCCAGGAGGCGAAGCTGAAGCTCGCGCGGCTCGGCGCCGACTACCTGATCTACCGAGGCGGGCGTGCCACCGTCGGCCCGCTCCTGCTGGGCTCGGCGGAGCTGCGGGCGCTCCGCGATGTCGCCGACACCGCCGTCTATACCTCTGCAAAGCGGGAAGTTTCGAAGCGGACAGAGGAGCTCGAGGGGGCGATCGAGCTAGTCGATGCTATCGTGGTAGCCCGTCAGGCGGCCTAGCGGCCCCTCCCGCGACTATCTGGAGCTTTCTCACAATGAAGATCTCTCGCCTTCTGCTTCTCCTCTGCGCGCTCGTCTCACTGGCACTTGCCGGGTGTGGTGGCGGCAGCGACGACGTGCCGTCCGATGCCGTGGCCGTCGTCGACGGCGAGGAGATCGCGAAGAGCGACTACGACGCGCTGCTCGCACAGGCCAAGAAGAGTTATACGAACCAGAAGCGCGAGTTTCCCAAGGCCGGTTCGCAGGAGTTCCAGACGCTGAAGAACCAGGCGGTGCAGTTCCTCGTCCAGCGCGAGCAGTTCGAGCAGGAAGCCGGCGCGATGGACGTCGAGGTGACGGACAAGCAGGTCGACGCGCGGCTCACGCAGATCCAGAAGCAGTACTTCGGCGGTGACAAGAAGAAGTACGAGAAGCAGCTGAAGGATCAGGGCCTGTCGACCGC
The DNA here is from genome assembly GCA_030855545.1 of Actinomycetota bacterium. Lineage (GTDB taxonomy): Bacteria > Actinomycetota > Thermoleophilia > Gaiellales > Gaiellaceae > Gaiellasilicea. Next base: position 1,286 of record JALYRA010000315.1, read on the forward strand.
GCAGGTGCGGAACGACATCCGCGCCCAGATCGTCTCCGAGAAGATCTTCGAGCAGGTCACGCGCAAGGTGAACGTGAACGACAAGGCGATCGAGGACTACTACAACAAGAACAAGACCCAGTACAGCCAGCCCGAGAGCCGCGAGGTCCGCCACATCCTCGTGAAGACGAAGAAGCAGGCCGACGATCTCGCCGCGCAGCTCGAGGGTGGCGCCGACTTCGCCGCGCTCGCGAAGAAGTTCTCCGAGGACACGGGCTCGAAGGCAAACGGCGGCAAGCTGACGATCTCCAAGGGCCAGACGGTCGCCCCGTTCGACCAGACCGCCTTCCTGCTCGAGAAGAACGTGATCTCGAAGCCGGTCAAGACCGAGTTCGGCTTCCACCTGATCCAGCCGCTCGGCGACACGAAGCCTGCGAAGACGACGCCGCTGAAAGAGGTCAAGGATTCGATCAAGCAGCAGCTCGAGCAGACGAAGAAGAACGAGGCCATGACCAAGTGGGTTGACGACCTCAAGAAGGACTACGAGGACAAGGTCAACTACGCGGTCGGCTTCACTCCGCCGCCTGCAGCCGGCACCGGCACGAACGCCACCACGCAGACCGAGTAGCGGAGTGCCTCTGGGCGAGGCGTTAGAGGAATTACAAGAGCTGACGCGCAGACTGCGGCGCGACTGTCCGTGGGATCGCGAGCAGACGGCGAAGACGATCGTCCCGCACACGGTCGAGGAGGCCTACGAGGTCGCCGACGCGGCCGAGGGCGCGGATCCGTCGAAGCTCGTCGACGAGCTCGGCGACCTACTCTTCCAGGTCTACTTTCTCTCGCTGCTGCTCGAGGAGCAGGGCGACGGCGACCTCGAGCAGGTCGCCCGCGCGGTACACGCGAAGCTCGTCCGGCGACACCCGCACGTCTTCGGCGAGGTCGAAGCCGACACGGCCGGCCGCGTACGCGAGCGCTGGGAGCAGGTCAAGTCCGAGCAGGAAGGCAGGGAAGGAATTTTCCACGACGTGCCCGCGACGCTGCCGGCTCTCTTGCAGGCGCGGAAGCTCCAGCGCCGGGCGGTCGCCGCAGGCTTCGACTGGCCGGATCTCGAAGGGCCGCTCGCGAAGGTGCGCGAGGAGCTCGCAGAGTTGGAGCACGAAATCGCCCGGACGGGCGAGCCGGCACCGGAGACGGAGCCCGACGGTGCGACCGCTCACGAGCTCGGCGACGTGCTCTTCACGGTCGTGAACCTGGCGCGTCGACTGAACGTCGACCCCGAGCTGGCGCTGCGCGGTACGAATAGACGTTTCGTCCAGCGGGTCGAGCGGGCCGAGGAGCTCGCCGCCGCCCGTGGCGAGCGCTGGAGCGAGCTGCCGCTCGAGCAGCAGGATCGCTACTACGACCTCGCCAAGAAGGAGACCGGATGAGCTCGATCGCGAAGGTGCAGGGCCGGCAGGTGCTGGATTCACGCGGCAATCCGACCGTCGAGGTCGACGTCGTGCTCGACTCGGGCGCCTTCGGTCGGGCGATTGTGCCTTCGGGCGCATCGACCGGCGTGCACGAGGCGGTCGAGCTCCGTGACGGCGGCGACGAGTGGGCAGGCAAGGGCGTGACGAAGGCCGTCGCCAACATCGGCGAGATCGAGCGCGAGGTCGCCGGGATGGACGCCGCGGATCAGGCAGCGCTCGACCGCCGCCTGATCGAACTCGACGGGACGCCGAACAAGAGCCGTCTCGGCGCGAACGCGATCCTCGGGGTCTCGCTTGCCGCGGCGAAGGCCGCTGCCGCGGATGCGGGCCAGCCGCTCTACCGCCACCTCGGAGGCGAGGACGCCGCGACGTTGCCGGTGCCGATGCTGAACGTGATCAACGGCGGCGCGCACGCAGCGAACTCGATCGACCTGCAGGAGTTCATGGTCGTGCCCGTCGGCGCCGCGACCTTCGCAGAGGGGCTGCGCGCCGGCGTCGAGGTCTACCACTCGCTGAAGCAGGTGCTCTCCGAGCGAGGCCTCGCCACGGGAGTCGGCGACGAGGGCGGCTTTGCGCCCGATCTCGAGTCGAGCGAGGCCGCGATCGAGGCGATCCTCGACGCGGCCGAGCGCGCCGGTCAGCGCGAGAACATCGCGATCGCGCTCGACCCGGCGACGAGCGAGGTCTTCGAGGACGGCCTCTACCGCTTCGAGGGCCGCGAAAAGACGAGCGACGAGATGCCTGCGTTCTGGGCGGAGCTGGTCGAGCGCTACCCGATCGTCTCGATCGAGGACGGCCTGGCCGAGGACGACTGGGATGCCTGGCAGCAGCTGACGACCGAGCTCGGCGATCGCGTCCAACTCGTCGGCGACGATCTCTTCGTCACGAATCCGGAACGCCTCCGCCAGGGGATCGAGCGGGGCGTCGGCAACTCGATCCTCGTCAAGGTGAATCAGATCGGGACGCTGACCGAGACGATCGAAGCGGTCAGGCTCGCGCACGAGCACGGCTACAGCGCGGTCATGTCGCACCGTTCGGGCGAGACCGAGGACGCGACGATCGCGGATCTCGCCGTCGCGCTCGGCACCGGCCAGATCAAGACCGGTGCCCCCGCGCGCTCCGACCGGACGGCGAAGTACAACCAGCTCCTGCGCATCGAGGGCGAGCTCGGCGATCGTGCCGTCTATCCCGGTTGGGATGCCTTCCCGAGGGCGAGAAGGTAGAACGATGGCCGTCGTCCCCCGCCGAACGAAGATCGTCGCCACGATCGGGCCTGCGTCGTCGTCGCCCGAGATGCTGCAGGCGCTGATGCCCGAGATCGACGGCGCCCGGCTCAACTTCTCGCACGGCACCCACGACGACCACGCCCTCTGGGCGCGCGCGATCCGCGACGTGCAGGCGAAGACCGGTCATCCCGTGGCGCTGATCGCCGATCTTCAGGGTCCGAAGCTCCGGGTCGGCGGGCTGCCCGAGCCCGTCACGCTCGAGCGCGGCGCGGAGGTCATGATCGCGGGTGAGGACGTGGCGAAGGACGGCGACCTGCCAATCGCCCCAGCGGTGCTCGGCTCGGTGCTCCAGGTTGGATACGACGTCCTGATCGACGACGGCGCCGTCCGGCTGCGCGTGCTCTCGGTCGACCGCGGCCGCGCGCGCTGCGAGGTGGTGGTCGGAGGCGTCGTCAGCTCGAACAAGGGCGTCAACCTGCCCGGCGTTCCGCTGCCGATCCCTTCGCTGACGCGGAAGGACATCGACGACCTCCAGTTCGCGCTCGAGCTCGGCGTCGACTACGTCGCGCTCTCGTTCGTTCGTTCCGCGTCCGACGTGCAGGCATTGAGGACGCTGATGGAAGCCTCCGGGTCGACCGCGCACGTGATCGCGAAGATCGAGAAGGCGGAGGCCGTCGCCGCGCTCGACGACATCCTTCGCGATGCCGACGCTGTCATGGTCGCTCGCGGCGACCTCGGCGTCGAGATCGGCGCGGCGGAAGTGCCGCTGCTGCAGAAGCGGATCATCCTGAGGGCGCTCGAGCGGGGGAAGCCGGTGATCACAGCGACGCAGATGCTCGAGTCGATGATCCACTCGCCCGAGCCCACCCGCGCCGAGGCCTCCGATGTCGCAAACGCCGTCCTCGACGGTACGAGCGCGATCATGCTCTCCGGAGAGACCGCGATCGGCGAGTTCCCGGTCGAGTCGGTCGCGTTCATGGACCGGATCGCCCGCGCCGTCGAGCCCCACCTCGACTACAGACACGAGATTCCCCAGGCGGAGGAGAAGCCGACCGTCGGGCAGGCGATGTCGAATGCCGCCTGCGACATCGCGGAGGCGCTCGAGGCGAAGGCGATCCTCGTGCCGACGTTCACCGGTCGCACGGCCTCGGCGGTCGCCCGGCTGCGGCCGCGGCGTCCGATCATCGGGCTGACGCACCACGAGTATTCGCTCCAGCACATGGCGCTCGAATGGGGCGTGACGCCGGTCTCGATTCCGGAGTGCGCAGACGTCGAGGAGCTCTGGGCGACCTCGATGGAGGCGGCCAGGAGCACCGGCGTCGTCGATCCGGGCGACCGCGTCGTCCTGACGGCCGGCACCGCGGTGAACATCCCGGGCTCGACGAACGTGATCAAGGTCGAGATCGTCTGAAGGAACAACCGTGCGGCCGGGGAATCTCTCCCCCGTGGCAGCCCGGAAAGCGACGAAGGGGCGGCGCCCTGCGAAGGAGGCGCCAAAGCGCGCGAGCGCCAGGAAGCGGCTGCGCCCGCAGCGGACGACCGTGCTTCTGCGCTGGTGCATCCTCGCGACCTGCGTCTTTGTGGCGTACCTCTACTACCAGCCGCTCTCGAGCTACGTCGAGACGCGGTCGGCGCTGCAGGAGCGCGCGACCGAGGTCGAGTCGCTGCGGCAGGAGCGGAACCGGCTTCAGGCGAGGCTTGCGGACTCCTCGACGGTGGCGGCGCTGTCGCGCGAGGCGCGCCGGATGAGCCTCGTGCGGCCGGGAGAGCGGCTCTACATCGTCAAGGGCATCGCGGAGTGGCGTCGGACGCAAGCGCGTGCCGCTACCGTCGGGCGGAATGGATGACCGTGCGCTCGTCGCCCGCCAGCTAGGCCGCCCACCGCGCGCATTTCGCCGCGTGGCGGCGCGCTGCCCGTTCGGCGCTCCGGCCGTGACCGAGCAGTGGCCCTACGACGACGCCGGCGACCCTTTCCCGACGACGTACTACCTGACGTGCCCGCAGCTCGTCGCGGCGGTCGCCCGGCTAGAGGCGGCAGGCGGCGTCGAGCGGTGGAGCGCCGAGGCGGAGCATGACGCGGATCTCGGAGCCGATCTGGAGCGGGCGACGGAGGAGCAGCGCCGGATCCGCACCGAGCTCGCCGCCGGCCGCACCGGCAAGGACGCCGGCTCGTCGCTCGAGCTCGGAATCGGCGGCAGCGCGAATCCAAGCCGGCTCAAGTGCCTGCACGCACACGTTGCCTACGCGCTCGCCAACCCCGGCTATCTGCTCGGCGAGCGAGTTGCGGCAGAGGTCGTCCCGCTCTGGCCCGAGCAGTGTTGTAGTTCGCTCTAGCATCCCGTCATGGTCACCGAGGCTGAGCTCGAGAGCGCGCGGCGCGAGTGGGAGGAAGGGCATCGCCGCCTGCAGGAGCACACGCGCGCGCTCGGGCAGCCCGAGCGACTGCTGGAGCAGGTGGACGTGGTCGCGGCCGAGCTGCGTCGCCGTGTCGGCGGCACCTTCACGCTGCGCGAGCTCGCGGACGCCTACGCAGGCGCCGATCAGTGGACCCGCGACGTCGTCTCGCAGCACGCGCCCGCCCCGGGCTGGCCACGAACGCTCTCCCTCGTCGAGGCGGCCGCATTCCATCTCTACGCCCGCGGCGCCCAGGATTACGTCCCGTGAACGAGCGTGAGCGCCGGCGGAAGCCGGCCCGGAAACCGCTCTGGCGTCCGCTGCTCGGGGTTGCCGCCCTTGCCGCCGCCCTCATCCTCGGCGTCGCGATCGGCCGGGCGCTCGAGGACGGCCCGAGCCCCGGTGGAGTCCGGACGAACGTGCGGACGCTGCAACCGCAGCCACTTCCGCCCGCGGCGCGGACGGTCACGGTGACCGTGACGGGGGAGTAGCCCGGGTTTCAGGTACTTGCAGGTTTGGGTAGTTTCATCGAGCGATGGCCTTTCAGTCGAACCGGAATGCGTCACAGCCCGAGTGGCTCACGCTCGGACAGGCCGCCAAGTATCTCGGCGTCGCTCAGAGCACGATGCGCAAGTGGTCCGACGTCGGCCGCGTCTCCGCTTTCTACACCCCGGGCGGCCACAGGCGCTACCGGCGCGCCGACCTCGACCAGTTCCTCGACCGCTCCGGGCCTGGGTCTGCCGCATCGCCGGGCGAACCGAAGAGCGGTCCGCTCGTGTTGATCGTCGACGACGACCAGCACCTCCGCGAGTTCGTTCGAGTCAATCTCGAGAACGAGGGATATGAGGTGCGCGAGGCCTCCGGTGCCGACGAGGCGCTGACCGCTCTCGGCGAGCGCTCGCCTGACCTGATCCTGCTTGACGTGATGATGCCGCAGGTCGACGGGTGGGAGACCCTGCGCCGGATCCAGGAGCACACGGGCGTGGGTGCGATCCCGGTGATCATGTTCTCCGGCCAGGTCGACGAGGCGGCCGACGAGGCCGAGTCGCGCGGCGCCCAGGGCTTCATCGGCAAGCCCTTCGACCCCCGCAAGTTGATCGAGTCGACGAAGCAACAGCTTCCGGTCTAGAAACTGACCGCGGTCGACGGCACGATCCGGGACTGGGTCGTCGACCACCGCATCGGGCTGCTCGATCCGCTCTTCGAGGGACTCTCGCTCGCCGGCTCATTCGGCCTGATCTGGCTCGTGATCGCGGTCGCGGCCTCTGGGTTCTCGTGGAGCAGGCCCTGGCTATGGACGCGTGTCGGCGTCGCGATTCTGGTCGCGGAGAGCCTTTCAGGCGCGCTCAAGCTCTGGATCGAGCGGGACCGACCGGCGGTCGGGCGTCCGATACCCGAGTCGCTGCTCGAGTCGCCGTCGACCTTCTCGTTCCCGTCGGGTCACGCGACCGTCGCCTTTGCGTGCGCGACGGTGCTCGCGTTGGCGCTGCCACGGCTGCGCTGGCCGCTCTTCGCCCTCGCCGCACTGATCGCGTTCTCACGGGTGTACGTCGGCGTCCACTATCCCGGTGACGTGCTCGCCGGCGCGCTGCTCGGCGTCGTGATCGCTATAGCTCTTCGGATGCTTGCAGCAGCCCTGCGCCGATCAGCGCCACCGATGCGGCGAGGCTGATCCAGAGGCCGATCCCGCGTCCGGCGAAGAAGAACTCTTCCGGGATCGAGATCGCCCGTACGAGCACGAAGACCGTCGAGAGCGCTCCGAGCGCCAGCACCACCAAGCTTTCCGGGACGGCGGCGGGTAGGTCGACGCCCCACTGACGCAGCGCCACGACGAGGATGGCCGCCAGCCCGATGGCGAGGACCAGCTTCCCGAGGATGCCCGTGTGCCAGCCGATCACGCTCACGTCGACGCCTTCGCCGGTGCCGGAGTACCACCCCGTCAGCGCGGAGAGCGCGAGCACGATGCCCGTGACCCAGGTGATCCGCTCACCGAGCCCCCAAAGCGACGGCGGGCGGCGCCGAGCTGCCGGCTGCGGCTCCTCGGCGGCGTCCCAGACCTCGTCCTCGAGTGGCTGCGGCGTTTCCACGCACGAGAGTATGGGGCATATCGTCCCCAACAGTCACGCTGGTTCGTTCTGTGCGATGGAGCTGGGACTACACTTTCCCGCATGGCCGAGCCTGCGACGCGCTCTCCGGCGGGCGATGACACGCCGTTCGATCCCGTCGCGGTCGACCGCGCCTACCTCCAGGAACGCGCGCGTCGGCGCGCCCGCGTCGAGCGCTCGCGCGCCCGCCGCCGCGCCGGCTTACGCTTCTGGCTCGTGCTCGCCTGCCTCGTCGCCGTCAGCGCGCTGCTGATCGTCACGACCTGGCGCGAGATCGAGCGCCTCTTCGGTCTGTAGTCGTGGCGAGAACCGTCACCGGCGCGGACGTGACCGAAGCGATCGCCGCGCTCGCGCGCGCAAGCCGATCGCTTGCGAGCGGCGATCGTCTCGGGCCGTCGCTCGCTGGGCTCGTCGAGGCGGCCGCTCATGGGACAGGCTCGGAGATCGTCGCCGTCTGGTTGCCCGAGCGCGACGGCAGCCTCGTGGTGCGGTCGGTCTGGGCGGGCTCAGCCAGCCTCGCCGCCGAGCTCGACGGCCTGCGCGCGGCGACCGTCGAGGAGGGGATCGAGAACGTTCGGGGCCGCCTGGAGGACGGCGCGGAGGTGTTGACGGCGCCCTTCGCCGCGCCCGAGGGAACGGGGGTGCTCGAGCTCGTCCGCCGCGGCGCGTCGTTCGACAGCGAGGAGACGCGTTTCGCCGCTCTCGTGGCTGATCTCGCCGGGCTCGCGGCCCGCTTTGGAGAGTGGGGCCTCCCGGCTGATGGTGCCGTTTCGGCGCTGCTCGACATCGCGGGCGAGGCGCTCGCGGCAGTCGCCGACGATGAAGGCTCCGCGGCACGGCTTGCCCGGCTCGCCGCGGTTTCGGCCGGCGCGGAGGCCGCACTCGTCTGGCGGCTGCGCGGAGAGTCGCTCCAAGCCGATGGTGTCCACGGCGATCTCGAGGCCAATCCGGCGCTCGAGCGGGCAGCTCGCGCGATCATGGACGGCCACCGAACGACCACAGCCGGAGCTGCGCGGGCGGGCCAGCTCGTCACACTGCAGCTCGGCCAGCCGGCGCTCGGCGCCCTCCAGCTCTGTTTCCGCGCCGGCCACGAGCCCGATGAACGCCATCTCGAGCAGCTCTCGAGCTTTGCCGTGCGCGCCGCTCACGCTCTCCGGTCGTCGGAGCGGGCGCGGGAGTCGGGGCTCGAGCTCGAGCGCAGTCGCGCCCTCTTGGCCGTTGTCGGGGAGGCGATTTCCCGGCTGTCGCTCTCCCATACCCTCGACACGGCGATCGAGCGCGTCGCGGAGCTGCTGGGCTCGGAGCGCGTCGCCGTCTATCTGCGGGAGGACGGCGCCACCGAGGTCGCGGCCTGCCGGGGGATTGCCGGGCCTCACGAGCCGGTCGCGGCTGCCTTGCTCGCAGCGGCGCTGGGCTCGCGTCAGGGCGGCGCGCTCGTCGAGGTTGCCGATGCAGCCGCCGACGACCGGCTGGCGACGGTGCGCGAGCACCTCGAGGAGTCGGGCATCCGGTCGGCGCTCGCGTTCGCGCTCGTGGTGGGCGACGAGCCGATCGGCCTGCTCGCGGTCTATCCGAATGAGCCCCGGCCGCTGACCGAGAACGAGCGCACCCTGCTCGTCGCGCTCGCGGCGCAGCTCGCGGTCGTCGTCCAGAACGCGCGCCTCCACGAGCGAGCGACAGCGCTCGGTCGGAAGCTCGAAGGAGCGCTCCGCTCGGAGCGCGAGACGGCGAAGCGATTCAACACGCTCTACGAGATCTCGCGCTCGTTCGCGCAGCTCTCGCTCGATAAGACGCTCGACGTGCTCGCCGAGTCGATCGTGTCGCTGCTCGGGGTCGACGCAGCGGTGATCCGCATGCCCGACGAGCGCGGCGTCGAGCTGACCGCCCGCGCCGTCCACGTGAACGACGAGCACGTTGACGCGGCCGCGCGCGCGCTGCTCTCGAGGCCGCAGCAGCTGCCGCGACGCGAGCTGCTCTCGCTACTCGAGAACGGCCGACCGCTGCTGCTCGACGCCGAGCGCGCCGAAGAGCTCGGCGGCGCGCTGGCCCTGCTGGCCCCGTTCCTCCGCAAGGGATCGAGTGCGGCGGTGATCCCGATCGCAACGCCGGCCGAGCTGCTCGCGATCTTGACGATCGTCTCGCTGCATCCCGGCCGTCCCGTCGCGGGCGAGATCGCGGAGACAGCGCTCTCGATCGCGGGACAGGCGGCGCTCGCGATCGACAACGCCCGGCTCTACGGCCAGCAGAAGGCGTTCGCGGACACGATGCAACGCTCGCTGTTGCCGCGCGAGATGCCCGAGGTGACGGGGATGGAGCTCGGCGCCGTCTACGAGTCGGCGGCGCGCGTCGAGGTCGGCGGCGACGTCTACGACTACCTCACGCTCGGCGACGGCCGCCTTGCAGTCGTGCTGGGCGACGTCACCGGTCACGGCGTCGACGCGACCGCTGACATGGCGATGGCGAAGTTCGTCTTCCGCTCGCTGGCACGCGAGCATCCCGAGCCCGGTGCATTCCTGGCTGCGGCGAACGACGTGGTCTCCTCCGAGATCGCGCCCGGCCGCTTCATCACGATGGTCGAGCTCATCTTCGATCCGGTCGCCGGCGAGGTTGTCTGCGCGAGCGGCGGGCACCCGCCGCCGCGGCTCGTGCTTCCGGACGGCGCGGTCGAGTCGATCTCGGCGAGCGGGCTTGCGCTCGGCATCGACGCGCCGCAGGTGTACCGACCGGTGACGCATCCGTTCCCGCCCGGTGCGATCGTGGTCGCGTACACGGACGGCGTGATCGAGGCCCGGCGTGGGGGTGAGCAGTTCGGATTCGAGCGGCTCGACGAGCTGCTGACGGAGAGGCGTGACCTGCCGCCGCAGCAGATCGCCGAAGCGGCCCTCAGCGCATGCCGCGAGTGGACGGAAGGCGAACTGACCGACGACTTCGCTGTCGTCGTGATCAAGCGGACGGCCGCATGAACCGTTCTCAGACGGCACTGGCGGCGCTCGTCTTCGGCGCCGGGACAGGCTCGCTCGCCACCGAGATCGCGGCGTCGCGCATGCTCGCTCCGTACTTCGGTTCCTCGACGATCGTCTGGGCGAACCTGATCGGGATCGTGCTCGCGGGGCTCGCGCTCGGTTACTGGCTCGGCGGCAAGATCGCCGACCGCCGGCCCGAGCCGCGTCTCCTCGGCCTGATCGTGCTCGCCGCCGCGGTCTGGGTGGCGGTGACGCCGTTCGTCGCGCGGCCGTTCCTCGACGCGGCGGTCGGCAACCTGGACGACGCGTCGGCCGGGGCGGTAATCGGCTCCTTCTTCGCCGTGCTACTGCTCTTCGCGCCGGCGGTCGTGCTACTGGGAATGGTGTCGCCGTTCGCGATCCGCCTCGCGATCTCGAACGTCGAGACGGCGGGTGCCGTCGCGGGTCGCTTCTACGCGCTCTCGACGGCCGGATCGCTGCTCGGGACGTTCATCCCGGCGCTGATCGCGATCCCGCTCGCGGGCACACAGCGGACGCTGCTCGGCACCGCCGCGCTGCTCGCGCTCTCGGCGTCGTTCCTGCTCGGTCGGCGGGTGCTGTTCGTGGCCGCCGCCGTTGCGGCGCTCGTCGCGCTGCCGCCGGGGGCGATCAAAGCGGAGGACGGGCTCCTGCACGAGCAGGACTCGCTCTACCAGTTCATCCAGGTGATCGAGCGCGAGGACGGGCACCGCCTGCTCAGCCTGAACGAGGGCGTCGCCGTCCACTCGATCTGGCGCGAGGACACGGTGCTCACCGGTGGCGTCTGGGACGCCTTCCTGGCGCTGCCGCCGTTGCTCGACCGGCCGCTCCGCTCCGTCGCGATCCTCGGTAACGCCGGCGGCACGACCGCGCGGGCGCTCGGCAAGTACTACCCGGAGGCGCGCGTCGACGGCGTCGAGCTCGATCCCGCGGTCAGCCGCGTCGGCCGCAAGTACTTCGGCATGGCGGACAATCCGCGCCTGACCGTCCACGACGCCGACGCGCGGCCGTTCCTTCGCCGCACGGACGAGCGCTACGACCTGATCGTCGTCGATGCCTACCGTCAGCCATACGTGCCCTTCTACCTCGCGACGCGGGAGTTCTTCCGGCTCGCGCGGGAGCGGTTGGCGCCGGGTGGAATCCTCGCGCTCAACATCGCGTCGGTGCCGGGCGACGACAAACTGCTCGCCGGGGTGTCCGGGACGCTCACGCACGAGTTCGAGTCGGTCGCGGTCTGGCCGGCGCTGCGGTTCAACAAGATTCTGCTTGCGTTCGACCAGCCGAGCTCGCTGAGCTCGAAGGAGGTAGTCGCGAACGGGCCGAAAGAGCTCGAGGTTCTGCGGAGCCTCCTGCTTCGCGACCTCGAGGCGGTGACGGAGAAGGCGAAGCGACCGTGGACGGACGACCGCGCGCCCGTCGAGTGGGTGACCGACAAGATGATCATCGAGTACGCGGCGCGAGGCGGCGAGCTCGACGAGGACTTCCTGCCCACCCGGCCGTGAGGCTGCTCCGCGGAAACGGGCCGCTGATCCGAGTGGGGCACCGCGGCGCTGCCGCGCTCGCTCCGGAGAACACCCTCCGCTCCTTCGAGGCGGCGCTCGCACAGGGGGTCGACGCGATCGAGTTCGACGTTCTCGCCGTCCCGCAGGGGCCGCTCGTGCTCGGGCACTCGCTCGCAGAGCGCCGCCCCGACCAGCCGACGCTCGACGCCGCCCTCGACCTCCTTGCGGCGCACGACGTCGGCCTCCACGTCGATCTGAAGCTGACGACCCGCCTCGACGAGGTCGCGGACGCGCTCGACCGGCGTGGCCTCGCTGCGCGTGCGGTGGTCAGCTCGTTCCACCTGCCGAGCCTGCTGGCGATCGCCGCGCACGCGCCGCACCTGCGGCGAGGATTCACCTATCCGGAAGACCGCTACGGCGTCTCCAAGCGTGCGGCTCTTCGGCCTGCGATCCGGCTCGGCACGCTCGCGCTGCGCCGCTCGATCGTCGCGCGCGTCCCGGCGATGCTCGCCCGCGCCGACGCGAGCGCCCTCATGCTCCAGCACGCCGTCGTCTCGCGTGCCGCCGTCGAGAGCGCGCACGCCGCCGGAGCAGCGGTCTGGGCATGGACGGTCGACGATCCGGTCGAGCTCGCCCGCCTCCAAGCAGCAGGTGTCGACGCGGTGATCTCGAACGATCCTCGCTTGTTTGCACAAGGAGCGGAAGCCGCGGGGGCGGCTCCCGCTCCGCGCGACGATCCCTGAAGAGCCGCTTCGCGGCCAGGAGCGATTTCCTCTGGCTCCTGGCTACACTGCCGCTGTGAGGCGTGGACTCTCGTTTGCCCTGCTCGTAGCGGCCCTTTGCGCAGGTCTGCTCTCGGCCGCCCTGCTCGTGGCGACGCCGTCGGCGACCGCACAGGAGGGGACGACGACGGGGACGACGACGGGGACGACGACCGCCCCGCCGCCGACGACCACGACCACGACGACCACGACGACCACGACGACCACGACGATCACACCGCCGCCGACGAGGCCGCTGCCGCCGCCGCCGCGACCGAGGACGATCGCTGCCGGTGTCACGGTTGCCGGAGAGGTGCTCGTCGGAGGGCTCTCGCCGGCTGAGGCGACGGTGGAGGTGAAGAGGTTCTTTGCGCGGTCGCTCGTGCTGCGGTTCGGCAAGGTGACGATGCGCGTCTCGCCAAAGCAACTGGGAGCGTCTGCATACGTCGGCGAGGCGGTCAAGCGCGCGCGCATCGTCGGTCCCGGCGCGAATGTGCCGCTGAAGGTCTCGGCGCCTGAGTCCCGGCTCGAGCGTTACGTCGCCTCGCTCGCCAAGCGCTTCGATCGTGTAGCCGTCGACTCGGAGTTCGCGCTCCGAAACGGAGCGCCGTTCGTCTCGAAGGAACACACGGGTCGCCGGATCCGGCAGCTCCAGGCCGTGCGCGACCTCAATCGCAGTCTGAAGACCCACATACGCGCCCCCATCACGCTGCAGCCCGACGCGATCTCGCCTCGGACGACGCGCGCCTCGGTCGGCGACGTGATCGTGATCGACCGCAGCGCCAACCGGCTCCGCCTGTTCGACGGGATGAAGCTCCGTCGCACCTTCGGTGTCGCGACGGGCGCCTCGCGCTACCCAACGCCTGTCGGCAAGTTCGAGGTCGTCGTCAAGTGGCGCAACCCCTGGTGGTACCCGCCGGCGTCCGACTGGGCAAAGGACGCCAAGCCGATCCCGCCGGGTAGTGGCAACCCGCTCGGCACGCGCTGGATGGGGATCTCCACGCCGGCCGTCGGCATCCATGGCACGCCGGATGCCGCGTCGATCGGCTACTCGGTCTCACACGGGTGCATTCGCATGCGCATCCCCGAGGTCGAGTGGCTGTTCAACCAGGTCGACGTCGGGACGCCCGTCTACATCATTCGATGACCGGTCGGCTGCGCCTGGGCGCGCAGGTCGCGGCAGTCGCCGTCGTCGCATCGTTGCTCGGCCTGCTCGGCTGGAAACTGCTCCAGGGCGAGAGCGAGGTCACATCCGAGTTGTCGCGCGGAGGCGCGCCGGCTGCACCCGCGTTCGTCCTCGAGCGCCTGGACGGCAAGGGCGACCTCGAGCTCGCGTCGCTGCGCGGGAAGACGGTCGTGCTCAACTTCTGGGCGTCTTGGTGCGGCCCGTGCAAGGACGAGGCGCCGCTTCTCGAGGAGGCGTCGAAGCGATGGCGAGACAAGGACGTCGTCTTCGTCGGCGTCGATGTGAAGGACTTCCGCGGTGACGCGCGCGACTTTCTCGAGCGCTACGGCGTCACGTATACGAACGTCTACGACGGCAAGGGCTCGACGATTGGCCGCTACGGCGTGACGGGTTATCCGGAGACGTATTTCATCGACCCCGGCGGCAGGGTGCGCTATCGGATCGCCGGCCCGGTCGACGACGCGGCAGACGTCGACGAAGCCATCGAGAAGGCGCTGGCGCCGGCGTGAAGCCGCTTCTCGTCGTGCTGCTGGCGCTCGCGCTCGCAGGCTCGGCGGCGGCGAGCGAGCAGCGCCCGACCCCGGCGGAGCTCGAGTCCGAGCTCGTCTGTCCCGTCTGCGAGTCGACGCTCGACACGTCGAACGCACCGATCGCGCTGCGGATGAAGGCGTTCATCCGCGCGCGGATTGCCGCGGGCGACACGAAGAGCGAGATCAAGGCAAAGCTCGTCGCCGACTTCGGCACAGCGGTGCTCGCGGTGCCGCCGCGGAAGGGCTTCGACTTACTCGCGTGGCTGCTGCCCCTGGCCGGACTCGCCGCAGCGGGAACCGCGGTCGGGGCGCTCGCGTGGCGGTGGAGCCGTGTCCGTGCCGACGAGCCCCGCGCGCCGGAGGAGCCGCTCGACCCCGACCTCGAGCGCAGGCTCGACGACGAGCTCGAGCGCTACGAGTGAGCGGCACTGCGCTCGCCGTCGCCTTCGGCGCGGGCTTCCTCTCCTTCCTGGCGCCATGCGTCCTTCCGCTCGTGCCGGGCTATCTCTCGACCGTCTCGTCGGTGGAGGCCGAGCGGCTGGGCGAGCGGGGAGCGGCCCGCCGGGTCGTGCTCTCGAGCCTGCCGTTCGTGGCTGGCCTCGTCGTCGTCTTCGTCCTGCTCGGCGCCGGCGCGGCGGCGGTCGGGCTCTCGTTCGCGCGCAACCAGTTCCTGCTCGAGCAGGTCGCCGGCTTCGTCCTGATCGTCTTCGGGTTCGCGTTCATGGGCCTGCTGCCATGGCCGCAGAGGTTGCTCGGCGCGGGGCTCGTCCAGGACGCACGCCGGCGCGGCTCGGGCTTCCTGCTCGGCGGCGCATTCGCTGTCTGCGCCGCACCGTGCATCGGACCGGTGCTCGGCTCGATCCTCGTCCTCGCAGGCGACTCGGACACGATCTGGGAGGGCTCGGCGCTGCTCGGCGTCTACGCGCTCGGCCTCGCCGTCCCGTTTCTGATCGCGGCCGCAGTCTTTGCGCCGGCGATGGGCCTTTTCCGCGCGCTGCGCGACCACTACGTCGCGATTCAGTTCGTCAGCGGCCTGTCGCTCGTCGCGCTCGGCACCCTCCTGTTCGCGGGTGAGTTCTGGCGGCTCCAGGTCTACCTGAACCGTTTGTTCGAATCGTTCTAGGAACCTGCCCTCAGCGCTGCTAGATTCGCACTGTGGCGACCATCCTGCTCGCAGGGGTCGATCTTTTTTTCCGGGGGAAGCTGGAAGCCCTCCTCGTCGGGCATCACTTGGTCACGACCGGCAGCATTGACCCGCCGGATCTCGTCATCGCCGACATCGCGCGCGTCGAGCCGGACGCGGTCGTCGACTCTTGGCCCGATATTCCGATCGTCGGCTTCACGAATCACACCGACAAGGCCGGGCTCCAACGTGCCCACACCGCGGGCTTCGACCAGGTTCTCGTCAAGTCCGCGCTGGCCGAGCGAGTCCCCGAGATCGTGGCCGAGCTAATCGCGCCGTCCGTCTGATTCCGGTCGATACACTCGCCGCCGTGACGTACATCATCGCCGAGCCGTGCATCGACATCAAAGATCGCTCGTGCGTCGACGTCTGCCCGGTCGACTGCATCCACGAGTTCGGGCGGCAACTGATCATCGATCCCGAGGAGTGCATCGACTGCGGTGCGTGCGAGCCGGAATGCCCGGTCGAGGCGATCTTTCCCGAGGACGCACTGCCCGACAAGTGGGAGCCGTTCGTGAAGATCAACTACGCCTATGCCGAGGGCCCGCCTGTCATCGACAAGCTCGTCGATGAGTACGCGACCGAGCACAACGTGCAGAACCCGCCGCTCGACTCCGCATAGCCCAGGACGAAGCAGCCCCAGCGCGCGGTCGACCGGAAGAAGAAATCGCCGGTCTGGCTATTCTCGGCACGTGCAGCCGTTGACCCTGGATCACGTCGCCCTGTGGGTGGCGGACCGGAGCGCTATGTCCGCCGCGGCGGTGGAG
>JALYRA010000326.1 GCA_030855545.1 Actinomycetota bacterium
GGCGGCGAAGCGGAAGTACCGCTCCAGAAAGCCGTTGCCGCCGCCGTCGGTGCGCGCCGCAATCTCTGTCATTGCCCTCTCCTAGACCTCGGTTGATCCATGCGAGGGTGACTCTGAGCCGGTCGGCGGACGGATACAACGCTCGGAGCGAAGAAAAATCGCGCTGCGAGCGAGAAAGCTAGACCGTGCGGAGACGGAGGCGGCGTTCGAGCGGCAGATCGCGGAAGAGCCTGCGTGTCTTCTCGCTCAGCTCATCCGAGTACGCCCAGCCGACGTAGTGGCAGCGGGGGCAGACCCCGGCTTCCTCGTATCGCCACGGTCCCGGCGTGAACGCCCTGGACTGGCCGCAGCGAAGACACTCGACTGTGAGCGGCTCCACTCGGGTGTTGTCGGCTGAATCTGCGCCTCTCGAGTCCCTCAGCTGAGGGATGCGTCGAGGAGCGCCTCCCAGGTGCAGAGCTTGATCCGCGGGCGGCCGTGCGGTTCGCCGGCGGCCTTCTCGGCCCGGTCGATCGCCTCCCAGCCCGCGTACATGACGGCTCCGACACCGCGCTCGTCGAGCAGCTCCTCGAGCGTTTCGTCGCCGCGCGGCGGCAGCGCGCCTTCGCGAGCGTCCTCCAGCAGCAGTGCGACGGTCTCGGTGGCGTCCTTCTTGTTCGTGCCGATGACGCCGCTCGGCCCTCGCTTGATCCAGCCGGCCGCGTAGAGACCCGGCTCGACGCGACCGCCCACGTTCGGGATCGTCGCGCTCTGCTCGTCGAACGGCACGCCGGCCAGCGGGATGCCCTGGTAGCCGACACTGCGGAAGACGATCCCGCACTCGATCGTCTCGCGCTCGTCCGTCGCGACCGCCCGTCCGTCGACCAACTCGTTGCGCACGAGCTCGATCGCTTCGACCTTGTCCTCGCCGAGGATCGCCACCGGGGAGGAGAGGAAGCGAAGCTTGATCCGGCGCGACTTCCGCTGCGACATACCCCCGGGCGCCCGGGCCGCGTAGTCGCGCAGGTGGTCGACGTTGCGCCTGACCGTCGGCGGGGAGGCTTCGAGCTCGGCAGCGCTCGCGTCGTCGAGCTCGAGGTCGGCCGCGTCGACGACGATGTCCGCACCCGCGAGCTCACCCAGCTCTCCGACCTCGACCGGCGTCCACGCGGCCTGCACCGGACCGCGGCGCCCGACGACGAGGATCTCCTTCACGCCGGCGTCGTTGATCGCGGCGATCGCAGCGTCGGTCGTGTCGGTCGGCGCGAGCTCCTCCGGCGTCAGCGCGAGCATGCGGGCGACGTCCAGCGCGACGTTGCCGTTCCCGATCACGACGGCACGCTCGTGGGACAGGTCGAAATCGAGCTGCTGGAAGTCGGGGTGGCCGTTGTACCAGGCGACGAACGCCGTGGCCGGCCACGAGCCGGGGAGATCCTCGCCGGGGATCCCGAGCCGCCGGTCGGTCTGCGCTCCCACCGCGTAGACGACGGCGTCGTAGCGGGCGGCGAGCTCCTCGTGCGTCACGTCGCGGCCGACCTCGACGTTGCCGAAGAAGCGGAAGCCCGGTTGCAGCGCGATCTTCTCGAACGCGCGGGAGACGGCCTTGATGTTCGGGTGGTCGGGCGCGACGCCGAGTCGAACGAGCCCCCACGGCGTCGGCAGCCGCTCGATCAGGTCGACCTCGACCTCGAGGTCGCTCGCGAGGAGCGCGGACGCGGTGTAGAAGCCAGCCGGGCCGGAACCGACGACGGCGACGCGGAGGCCTGGACGCCTGTCGGCGGATCCGCTCATGCGGCCCACTCTAGGGCCGCATCGTTCGTGAGCGCTTCTGAAGCGAAGGCTCACGAAGCGCTCGTATCGCCTCCCTACGCTGCGCGAAACTCGTCAACGCTTAGGGGGTTGTGACTCATGTCCGATGTCTCGAGATTCCGCTGGTTCTTGCTGCTCGTTGCGCTCTCCACGGCTTTGCTCGCCGCCTCGCCGTCCTCGGCGGTCGACATCCCACCCGCTCCGCCTTCGGTCGGGACGGCGGTGCCGCTCAGCTACTTCGGTCCGACGCCGTCACAGGTCGACAAGCGGCTCGTCGGTCCGGTACAGCTGCTCCGCTCGGGCGAGCTCGATCTGAAGAAGAACACGATCGAGCTGCCGCTCTATCTCGGCCACCTCGAGGACGGCCGGAACGTCTGGTTCATCCTCACCGACACGACCGACGAGCGGAACGCCGAAGCCCTCGGTCTGAACCACTCGGCCAAGCTTCACTACTCGGATGTCGGTAACGCCGTTCGCTCGGGCCGGCTGACGAAGCAGGCAGGGCTTGTCTTCGACAACGGCGCCGTCGACTTCTCTCCGGCTCGCGTACTCCGCCCGGGCAAGGGCCGGAACGCGTTTCCGCCCAGCGTCGCGCGACCCGGATCGGTCGGCGACGGCGACTATTCGCCGCTCGTGAAGATCCAGAACGCGGGCGGCCATATCTACAACGCGCCCGTGGTCGCCTTCGACGTCACCGCGGCGCAGATCCGCGCCTGCAAGACGAGGCCGAACTACCGGCTCGTGCACGACCGCGTGGCACGCATCTGCCCAGGCGGCAACGGCGGCGGCACCGTCACGATCAAGCTGACGCCAATCTTCAGCTTCGCGCGGCCGTCGCTGTACATGAGCACCGAGGCATCCGACCCGATGGTCGCGACGCTCGACGCGGGCACCCACACGCCTGCCATGGCCGACATCCCGGTCGGACGCGACGACAGCGTCTTCAGCGCGGTCGAGCGGCTGTTCGTGATCGCGAACGGGCCGACGGGGAAGAACAATCCGCAGCGGCAGGGGCTGAACAGCGCGCTTGCCGACGGTCGGCCGCCGCTCAACATCATCGGCGGCATCCCGACGCTCGCGCTCGACTACAGCCCGATGTGGGATCTGAACCTCGGCTTCTGGACGCCGAACGCGGTCAGGCGCGGCTATCGCTCGCGTCTGATCGATGAGTTCCAGCTACTCGGCTTCGTCCGCGACGGCCATATCACCGGCATGGGCGGCAAGCGGTTCGGCTCGACCGGGATCGTCGTCAACTGCCCGATCGTGCACAGGTTCCTCTAGATCGGCTCGCTCAGTGCGAGCAGCCGGAGCCGCAGGCGCCCCCGTGTTCGGCAGCGGGGGCGCCTGCCGTTGACTCAGCAGCGCCCTCCTCCACCGTGAACGAGTGACCGCAGCCGCACGAAGCCTGGGCGTTCGGGTTGTCGATCTTGAACCCGGACTCTTCGAGGCCGTTGAGGAAGTCGATCGTCGCGCCCTTCAGGTACGGCGCGCTGTGCGGGTCGATCACGATCGTGACGCCGTGCAGCTCGATCGTCTCGTCGTCCTCGACCGGGCCGGCGTCGAAGCCGAGTCCGTACTGGAAGCCCGAGCAACCGCCTCCCTGGATCGCGACGCGGAGAACGGAGCACTCGGAATCCTCGGCCATCAACTCGCGGATCTTCTCCGCGGCGGTCGGCGTCAGTGAAACCAGTGTCTCCTGTGTGTCGACATCTGGACGCTCGATGATCTCCATGACACGGATGGTAGCAGGGTGGAAAGTCGTCCCCGGAAGGGGGACTTTGTAACACTCTCGCAACGCTTGGCTGCTGCGGTTGCACCTCAATTCGTGTCACCGCGTCAGGCTTGCTAGCGTAGGCCCACTCGGATGCTGGGCGACTATTTCCCGTTCCTGGTCTACGCGTTCTTCGCGGCCGTGATCCCGGCGTCCATGATCGCGTTCTCGTTCATCTTCGCGACCGCTCCGAAGCGCCGCGTGAAGGCCCGGTTCCTGCCGTTCGAATCGGGAGTCTCGGAAGGGCCGCCGAAGCAACAGCGCTTCACGGTCAGCTTCTACATGACGGCGATGCTCTTCATCCTCTTCGACATCGAGATCGTCTTTCTCTATCCGCTTGCGATCGTGCTCGAGCAGCTCGGCTGGTTCGGGCTCGTCGAGTTCCTCGTTTTCGTCGCCATCCTCGCCGTCGCCTACATCTACATCTGGCGGAAGGGAGCCCTCGAGTGGCGCTAGACGAGACCGTCGACCAGGATCGCGTCTCGAAGCGGCCGCTCGCGAACGCGGGACTTCAGTCGGAGCGGCTGCTCTGGCCGGCGAAGAAGGGCGTCTTCGAAGAAGAGGTCGAGTCGATGGAGGACGCACTCGGGCTGACGACGCTCGAAAAAGCGGTCGCCTGGTCGCAGACGAAGTCGATGTGGCCGGCCACGTTCGGACTCGCCTGCTGCGCGATCGAGATGATGTCGATCGTCTCCTCCCGCTACGACATCGCGCGCTTCGGGATGGAGAAGTTCTCGTCGTCGCCGCGCCAGGCCGACCTGATGATCGTCTCCGGCCGCGTCGCCCACAAGATGGCGGCGCCGCTGCGCCAGGTCTACGACCAGA
>JALYRA010000334.1 GCA_030855545.1 Actinomycetota bacterium
GGTCGATGGCCTTGTCGGGGAGGAAGCGGTCGGCGATGTAGCGGTGCGAGAGCGTGGCGGCGGCGACGACCGCGCCGTCGGTGATGCGCACGCCGTGGTGCGCCTCGTAGCGCTCCTTGAGGCCGCGCAGGATCGCGATCGTGCTCTCCACGGACGGCTCGCCCACGAACACCGGCTGGAAGCGGCGCTCGAGGGCAGCGTCCTTCTCGATGTGCTTGCGGTACTCGTCGAGCGTGGTGGCGCCCACCGCGCGTAGCTCCCCGCGAGCGAGCATCGGCTTCAGCAGGTTGGCCGCGTCGACAGCGCCCTCGGCCGCCCCGGCGCCGACGATCGTATGCAGCTCGTCCATGAACACGATCACCCGGCCTTCGGCCTCGGCGATCTCCTTGAGCACCGCTTTGAGGCGATCCTCGAACTCGCCCCGGTACTTGGCCCCGGCGATCAGCGCGCCGATGTCGAGCGCGACCACGCGCCGGTCGCGCAGCGACTCGGGCACGTCGCCGGAGACGATCCGCTGCGCGAGTCCTTCCGCGATGGCGGTCTTGCCGGTGCCGGGCTCGCCGATCAGGACGGGGTTGTTCTTGGTGCGGCGCGAGAGCACCTGGACGACGCGGCGGATCTCGTCGTCGCGCCCGATGACCGGGTCGAGCTTGCCCTGCTCGGCGGCCTCGGTCAGGTCGCGGCCGAACTTCTCGAGAGCCTGGTACTTGTCCTCGGGGTTCTGGTCCGTGACGCGGTGGGGGCCGCGCACGCTCGTGATCGCCTCGGCGATCTGGTCGCGCGTCGCTCCGACGTCGATCCTCGGGTCGTCGGCGAGGGCGAGCAGCAGGTGCTCGGTGGAGACGTACTCGTCGCCGAAGCCGCGCGCCTCGTCGTCGGCCTTGTTGAGCGTCTGGGTGGTCGCGTGGCTCGGGGAGGGCACCTGGGTGACGTCGCCGCGGGCGGTCGCAACCGCGTCGAGCGCTTCGTTGGCGGTACGCCGCACGCGCTCCGGATCGGCGCCGGCCGAGCGCAGTACGGGCACGACGATGCCGCCCTCCTGCTCGAGCAGGGCGACGAGCAGATGCTGAGGTTCGAGCTGCGGGTTGCCGCGAGCGCCGGCGATGCGCTGGGCCGCGGCGAGGGCCTCTTGGGACTTGATGGTGAAGCGATCGGCTTGCATAAGATCTAAGCCAGTTTATAGCAGATCTGGGGGACGCCAGCCTCCCGTGCGCTCAGCGAACGATGCGGATCTCCACCCCGACGTCTACGGACTCCCAGAGACGGTCGGCGGTGAAGGCGGGAGCGCCCGTCTCGCGGGCGAGGGCGAGGCACGCTCGGTCTGCGAGCGAAAGGCCGGCCGGCCGCGTCGCCGCCGCGAGCTCCGCCGCCGCCTCGGCGAGCCGCGCGTCGAAGGAGACCACCGAGAGATCGAGCGCATCGAGGTCAGGACCGAGCTCGGCGAGGGCGAGCCCGCGCCGAAGGAGCCGTTGCACGACCTCCGACCAGTTGACGGCAGAGATGGCCGAGCGGTCGAGGAGAGGCTCGATCAGCTCCGCCCCGCGCTCTCCCTGCAACAGCGCCAGCAGCGCA
Source organism: Actinomycetota bacterium (assembly GCA_030855545.1). Classification (GTDB taxonomy): domain Bacteria; phylum Actinomycetota; class Thermoleophilia; order Gaiellales; family Gaiellaceae; genus Gaiellasilicea. The sequence goes on from JALYRA010000334.1 coordinate 1,573, forward strand.
GATGCATCGAGCACGGCGTCGAAGCGCTCCGGCACTACCGCTCCGCCTCGCGGCGAGCGTCTCGCCGCCGCTCCTCGAGCAGCTCGTCGACCAGGTCAGCGTCCTTGCCGAGCGCACCCACCCGCGCGCGGAGTCGAGCGAGGGCCGCCGCTCTGGGCTCGAAGATCAGCTGCTGACCCTCTACGCGGGCCACCATCGTCTGACCGGGCTCGATGCCGAGGAGGCGCCGAAGCGCCGCGGGGATGACGATCCGGCCCTGGGGCCCGACTCTGACCTCGGAGTGACCGGAGCGCTCTGCCATCGCACTTAGAGAATGGCACAGAACGCAGCGCCTGGCACGAGTAACGCTATTGCCCGGACACGCCACTTCCGAGCGGAACAGGCCTCAGTCGAATCGAGAGCGAGCCGAAGCGCGTCGTTGAGCCGAGCCATCTCGATCGGCCCGAGCGATCCGCGATAACGGACGAGCGCTTCCTTGGGCACGGTCAGGAGGTTGTCGCAGTTGATCACCGAGTCTTCGCGCAGCCCTTGTGCCTCGTCGAGCGGGACCTCGGTCGAGAGTCCGCGGATCGTCCTGGTGACGAGCGCGACGACGACGTTTCGCAGGAACGGGTTGGCCACCTCACGCGTGACGATCACCGCGGGTCGCCGGCCGAGACCCGGCCACTCGGCGTCGTAGAGCTCGCCGCGGCTCAACGCCCGCGGCCGCGCCGCCCGCGCTCCGCGCCCGAGATCAGCTCGGCGCCGAGGCCCAGTCCGGCCTCTCCGACGCGAGCGTCGTCCGGGCGCTCGCCGTACGCGCGGCGGTACTCGTCGGCGATGCGCCGGTCGCGCTCGGCGCACAGGAGTAGATGCACTCCAGCCCGTACCGCCGCGGCGCGACTCGGATAGCGCCCCTCGGAGACGGCGGCGTCGATGGCGGTCAGGTCATCGTCGGGCAGACGGATGGCGATCTGCTGTCCCATACCGGAAGGCATACCGTGCTTGACGACGGCGCGACGACTATCTGGTATGCGTTTCAAGGCTTCTCGACTCGCTGCGACTCTCGATTACCCGACCTCGCTCGCCAGCCCCGTCACTCGGCGGGAAGAACGCCGGACTCCGCACGCCGCGCGGCGTGCACGAGGACGGCCTCCTCGAGGGCCGGCGCCAGCGCGTACAGGCGGCAGACCAGCCGTTCGACGGCTTCGACCAGCGCGCGTCCCTCGTCGAGCAGCTCCGCCACCTCGTGCCTCTTGGCTTCCACATGGCGGTCGAACGCATCCAAATCGCGGGGAAGGAGCAGCCCGTCGAGCTCGTGCGGCATGGGCGAGCGACCGGCGACCAGCTCGTCAAGCTGTCGGAGACGCTCGGCGGGGCCTTCCACTCGGGCGGTTTCCTTGCGGGCGCGCGTGAAGCGCATGACGTTGCCGTCGATCTCCGCCGTACCGAGCGGTCCATCGGTCTTGACCTCGAGTGCGAGGCTCTGGTCTAGGCGCACCGAGACGACCGCGCCGGCAGACAGGCTCTGGGTCGCCGCTCTGCGGTCGATCGCCGGTCGTCGCGTACGCCAAGGGTCCTTCACGGTCCGCCCGAGCTCTGGGAAGAGCTCGCGGTGAGGCAGCAGCGCGCGCCGATTCGCGGCGATGGCTCGCACGATGCCTTCGACCGCGCCCGCCGCCTCCGGTGCGACCGCCTCATCCTCGGCCAGGTCGCTGCCAATCGCCTCGGCGATTGCTCGCGCGCGCGCGTCGTCTCCGGAGGCCAGCGCGTCCGCGAGATCGCGGAGACGGGGCGCTTCGTCGGGCGTGGCCGGCCGCTCGACGTGCCGATACGGGATGCGCGCCATCGGCTTGGGCTCGTAGTTGCGCCAGATGTCCCTGGGGATCTTGCCTCGTACGCCGTACCAGAGGTCGAGCAGCTCGGAGTTGAGGAGGCCGCAGAGGTAGGCGACGGACAGGCCCTCCTCGCGCGCGGTGCACAGAGTGGTCTTGATCGAGGGCTGCCAGTCGCCCGTCTCGTCGAGCGCGAAGCGGCCGCGATCGGTGCGGTAGAGGGCGATCACCTTCGGGGCGCGGAGCTCCTTCTTGTCGCGCGGCCACGCCGTCTCGAACCAGCGTCGGCGCGAGTTGCGCGCGAACTCCGCGCGCGTCGCCAACACCGGCCGCCAGCGCTCGAGCGCCCTCACCACCCGCTCCGAGACCACGTCTCCGCGACCGATCCAGACGATGCTCGTGTAGTCGCGGTCGTCGAGCGCCCCGTACATGATCGCCCTGGACTCGGGCGTGCGGGCCAGGAGCTCAGGCTGTTCTGACCACGGCGCCGCCCGCTCCCGGCCGGGCGGCAACTCGAGGATCGGCTCGCCCGTCTTTGCCCCGTCGAGCTCGAGCCGACGCCTGGCCTCCGTCGAGAGCCGGCGCTGGACGCGTGCGGTGTAGGCGTCAGCGCCCGACTGCACTCCCTGGAAGATGCTCCATCGTCGGCCGAGGCGCTCGACGGCGACCTCGTCGTTGGCCACCGCACGATCGAGATGGGCCACAGCTTGCGCCGCGACGTCCTTGGCCCCATGCTTGATCGGCCACGGAACCGCCGGGTCGAGCTCGCTCTGGCGCATCCGGTGTACATGGATCCCGCGCCGTCGACCCGCACGGCCCGCGCCCCGCGCCGCCATCTCGGCCAGCAGCGCCTCGCGGTCGGGCACGCGCGCCTCGCGGTCGCCGGAGATCGCCTGCGCAGCCACCGGCTCGTCCTCGAGCGCGACGACCCGAAGCTCGTGCCCCCGCGGCGCCTGCGCCTTCGTGGCGACGAGGATCGCGCTCTCCACTGTCGGCGTCGGCGCGCGGTGACGCTCTCCGCGTCGTGCTCGATCCGGCGCGAACAGGCGATGCGACCCGAACAGGTAGAGCTCGTCGAGCCGAAGCATCGTTGCCAGTCGCTCGCGTAGCCAGTCCGCATTGCCGGCGTTCATCCAGGCGGCGGGGGTGATCACGCACAGGCGTCCGTCGGGCGCGACCTTCTCCGCGGCGAGCAGCAGGAAGTAATAGAGGTAGTCGCTCTTGCCGCGGTAGTCGTCGCGCCAGGCCGGGAGGCTACGGAGGCGGTCGAAGAGGACCTTGTTGTTGCTCTCGAAAACGTACGGCGGGTTGCCGACCACGAGGTCGAAGCTGTCCTCCTCACGCATACGGCCGAAGGCGTCGCGCTTCTCGAGGTCGAGCGGCACGAGTCCGAAGCGCTCGTCGGGCGCGAGCTCTCCGCGGTCGAGACGGCTCTCGGCATCGAGCCCGGCGATGCTCTCGTCCCGAGGGCGGCGGGTCGTCAACGAATCGGCGTGTACCACGCCGAGGACGAAGGGCGGCGGCTCGGCGTGGGCGACGCGTATCCGGCCGAGCAGGCGCGAGACCTGGAGGAGCAGGTTGACCTCGGTCAGGTAGTACGGGAACGGGCTGATCTCACAGCCGTGGAAGCCGCGCACGATCGCCGCCAGGCCGTCGGCCGAGTCGCGCGGATCGGCCTCTCGCAGTCCGGCCTCGTCGATCACCCGCCGAGCGGCCTCGACGAGGAAGCCACCGGAGCCCGTGGCGAAGTCGAGCACGCGTGTGGGCTTGCGCTCGTCGCCCTCGATCCGGAAGACTCCGTCGGGGCCGGAGAACCCGGCGCGGTCGAGCATGAAACCGACCACCGACCGCGGCGTGTAGAACTGCCCAAGCCGGTCGCGGTCGATCTCGTCGACGTAGGACTCGTACAGGCCGCCGAGCACGTCGGCGTCGAGCTTGCCGAGCGGCACGGGGACGAGCGCATAGAGGACCTCGACCAGTGCCTCGTCGCCCGGCCGGTACCAATCGTAGTTGTTGTCGGAGCCGTAGAGCCAGTGGTAACGCTCGCGGCCGTGGGCGAATGCCTCGCGCAGGACGCGCTGGAGGTCCTCGTCGAGCCTGGCGTACCACTGGTCGAAGCCGCCGTCGTAGAGATAGCTCTCGACGAACTCGACGTCCTCCCAGGACCGGTAGAGGAGGATGCGGGTGAGCGCGAGCTGCGAGACCCGTAGGAGGTACTGGCGCCAGACGCGACCCGCGAGATCGCGGTCGTGCCGATAGCTGGTCACCCGGTTGGGAAGCGCGCCCAGGTCCGTCCCCGGTGCGAGATCGAGCGCGATCAGCTCGAGCTCGCGCAGCAAAGTCCGCTCGCGAGCTGGGTTGAGGGCGAGCGCCTGGTCGAGGACGTCGAAGCGGCCGGCCGCATCCTCTTGGAGCAGGCGTGAGAGGTCGCGCAGACGATCGACGAGGAAGTCGAGGTCGATCTGGACGACCTCTCCGCGTTGCTCGCGCTCGAGCCACGAGCGTGCCCGGCGAACCCGATCGACCTTGTCGCTCACCCCGAGCTCACGATGCGTGAAGCGCTCAGCGAACTCGTTCAGTCCGGCGATCGCCGCCGAGTCCGGGAGAGCTTCCCCCCGCGCGACCTGCCACAGCGAGAGCAGCGAGAACGACAGCTGCGGCACGTGGCCGGCCTCGCCGCGCCGGTAGACGCGCACCTCCCGCAGGTTGAACAGCACCCCGTAGTCGAGCTGACGCTGGTCGATGTAGCGGCGAATCTGCGGCTCGTGCGAGGCGAGCTCCTGAGTCGAGCTCTTGGCGTCGAGAACGAACCGGTGAGCCACGAGGTCGTGAGGAGTGAAGTCCGGCTTGAGGCCGCTGCGACCGAGCTGCGGGAAGTACGCGTCGGTCGGGAAGCCGAGCACGCGCTCCATCAGATCCGCCAGCAGCGGCTCGGTCAGAAGCTCCTCGTCCTCTCTGGTTCGATCGCGCGTCAGGTACTCGCCGAGATTGCGCGCACCGTTGAGCTCTCGATAGCGGCCGGCGAATCGATCGAGGACGGCTCGCAACCGGTCGAGCAGTTGTCGCTCGCTCGTTGCGGAGTTCATGCTGCGCCGTAACGCAGAGGCCTTGCCTCGTGTCCGAAAGGAGCGCTAGCTTCCGGGCCGTGAGTGACGGCGATCCCCTCAAGTCGTTGAGCCAGCGAGAGCTTCAAGCCTTGCGCGGGGCCGCAGTCTGGTACGCGAAGTATCACGCGGCCACGGTGGCTGCCCACGCCGAGGAGCGAGCGGCTGACGCCGTTTCGGAGCGGGAGGAGTATCTCGACTTGGTCGCGGCGCTTCACAAGCTCGGAGTCAGGATCCGCGTGCCGGACGCCCTGGTCGAGATGGCCTCCGCAGCCTGAGCGCGCCGGTCGCTCGACAGGAGGCTCCGTCATTCATCGGACGGTACCTCGAAAGCTGGACGCCGAGCCACGAGAGCGC
>JALYRA010000340.1 GCA_030855545.1 Actinomycetota bacterium
GCTCTCAACCGTTTCATCGTCTCTGTGACCGCCGGAAGGCGAAGGCGGTTCGCCGTGCACGCCGGCTTGCAGCCTCAGGGCCGGGAGGCGCGCTTGCGGGCGTCCGCTTCATGCCAGGCCGCCGCGATCGTCCCCGTCCCCGACAGCGCCGCGGATCCGACGGACGCAGTGACGCCGTGCTCCTCGAGCGCAGCGGCCACCCGCCGTTCGACCCCTGACAACGCGGTTAGGTCGGACTCGACCGCGAGGATCGCGAACTCGTCGCCGCCGCACCTCGCCACGCGATCGTGGCTCCGCACGGAGGCGGTGAGGGCGTGGGCGCACCGGCGCAGTGCCTCGTCGCCGGCATGATGGCCGTCGACCTCATTGATCTGCTTGAGGCCGTCGAGGTCGACCGACAGGACGACCGCTCGGAGACCGTGACGCCGGCAGCGTGTCTCCTCGCCGGCGACGAGGTCGTCCCAGCCGCGGCGGTTCAGGCAGCCGGTCAGCTCGTCGACGAGGGCGGCGCGCCGCGCGCGGGCCAGGTCTCGCTCGAGCTCGTGTATCCGCTTGCGAAGCTGATTGACTGACAGGGCCGAAGGGAGCAGCGCGTCGCGACGAATGCGCGCCAGCAGTCCGGAGTCTGTCGCCATGCTCGCCATGCCCTGTTCAGGACGCGCGGCCGACATGCTTGGCGATCGCGGAGATGTCGCGAACCGCCCAGGCGCGCAGCGCCTCGCGGTCATCGACCGAACTGACGTTGAACGCCGCCTGGACCAGGGCCAGATGCGTGAATGCCTGCGGGAAGTTCCCGAGCATGCCGCCCTCGGCGTCGAACTCCTCGGCGTACAGGCCGAGCGCGCTGGCACGTCCGGCGAGGGCGTCCAGCCGGCGCCTTGCCTCGTCGCCTCGTCCGGCGAGCGCGAGCGCCGAGACGAGCCAGAACGAGCAGATCGCGAACGCGCCCTCCTCGCCGGCGAGGCCGTCGTCGGTCTCGTCGGGGCGATAGCGCAGCAGCAGGCCGTCGCCGACCGAGAGCTCCTCGATAATCGCGTCGATCGTCGAGACGATGCGCGGATCGTCGCCGGGCAGGAATCCCACGAGCGGAAGCCTCAGGAGCGACGCGTCGAGGGCGGCGTCACCGTACGCCTGCGCGAACGTGTCGCGTTCGACGTCCCATCCGTGCTCGAGGACGTCGGCGTGGATGGCGTCCCGCTCGCTTCGCCAAAGCTCCAGCGGAGCGTCGTCCACGCCGAGCATCTCGGCGAGCCGCAGCCCTCGGTCCACCGTTACCCAGGACATGACCTTCGAGTGGGTGAAGTGCCGCGGCGCGCCGCGGACCTCCCAGATGCCGTTGTCGGGCTCGCGCCAGCGCTCGCACGTGGCATCGACCATCGTCTGCAACAGCGGCCAGTACTCCTCCGACAGCTCACCGGTCATCTGCTGGAACACGAGCGCGGCATCGAGGACACCGCCGAACGTGTCGAGCTGCACCTGCTCGTGCGCGGCGTTGCCGACGCGCACCGGACGCGACCCGCGGTAGCCGTCGAGGTGGTCGAGGGTCTCCTCGGGGAGGTCGAGCTCGCCACCGATGCCGAGCATGAGCTGGAGGTCGCGGCCGCAGTGTGAGCACGTCCGCAGGAGGAAGGCCATGTAGTCGCGACCCTCGTGGTCGTAGCCGAGGCGGAACAGCGCCATGAGCGTCAGCGAGGCGTCGCGGAGCCACGTGAAGCGGTAGTCCCAGTTGCGCTCACCGCCGATGGATTCCGGCAGGGAAGTCGTGGGCGCGGCGAGGACGGCGCCGCTGTGGTGGTACACGAGTCCCTTCAGGACGACGGCGCTGCGCTCGACGAGCTCGAGCAGCGGGCCCTGGTATGCGCACCGCGACGACCACGTGCGCCATGACCCGAGCGTCGTCTCGAGAAGGCGCTGAGCGGCCGACGGCCCGATCCGCTGCACTGGGTCGCCGAGGTACCGCAGCGAGAACGCGGCGGCCTCGCCGGCCGCAAGGTCGAAGTCCGCGCTCAGGGCGCCGTTCCCGTCCACGGCGAGCGTCCGGTCGCTCGTGGCCCAGAGCCGCGTGCCGGGAGCAGCGGCGCTGAACATCCCCGCGCTCGATCGCCACTGCGCCGTGCTGCGCGCGTAGTCCGGCCGCGGGTCGATCGTCGTCCGGATCCGCGCGGTGCCGCGCTCGCACCGGACGATCCGGACGAGGACATGGTGGGGGTCCACCTCGCCGCGACCGTGGGGGCCTTCTTCTGCAAGGGCCAGGAAATCGAGGATCATGACGGTCGCGTCCGGCGCGACGAAGCGGCTCTCGAGGACGAGGCTGCCGTCGAGATACCGGCGCTCGGGGAGCGAGGCGCCGGCGACGTCGACCGTGAACGCGCCGCCGCGCGTGCGGTCCAGCATGCGGGCGAACACGCTGGGTCCGTCGAAACGGGGGACGCACATCCACTCGACGCCGCCGTCGAGGCCGACGAGCGCGGAGGTGTGCCCGTCCGAGAGGAATGCGTACTCCTCGATGGGCGGGTATTGCGCCCGTACCGCGTCAGTCATCGCCGCCGGCCAGATACGGCTCGAGCTCGTCGCGCAGCGCCATGCGCCCGCGGTGCAGGCGGCTCTTCAGCGCGCGTTCGCCGATGCCCAGCGCGTGGGCGGCCTCCTCGGTGGTGAGCCCCTCGACGTCGCGGAGTACGACCGCCGTGCGGTAGTCGATCGGCAACTCGGCCAGCGCCCGGTCGATCGCCGCGAGAAAGTCGTGCGACTCTGCGATCCGGGCGGGACCGTGCCCCTCGGACGTGATCCGTTCGTAGACGAGGTCATCGGGTGCCACGGCCAGCTCGAAGCGACCGCGCCTGAGGCCTCGATAGGCCTCGTTGATGCCGATCCGGATGAGCCAGGTCGAGAACTGCGAGCGCCCTTGGAAGCGCCCGATGTTCAGCCATGCCAGCAGGAGCGCGTCCTGGACGACGTCGTACGCCGCGTCGCAGTTGTGCGTGATCCGGAACACGACGCGGCGAAGCTGCGTGGCGTGACGATCGGCCAGCGTCCCGAAGGCGTGGCGGTCGCCTGCCTTGGCGCGCGCGACCAGGGTGGCGTCGTCGGAGGCGCCGGTGGATTCGACTGGCGCGATCGCCATCGTGGTGCTCATGTCCCTCCGACCGGAAGGCGGCAGCGAACGGTTCGGCGTCTTGCCGCTCGGTCGTGCGGCGAACCTTCCGAGGCGAAGCGACGGTCAGACCTCTCGAACCATCTCGAAGGAGACACGTCATGAGCACGTTCGCAAAGGTCATCCGCGGATTCGGCGGCGGGCACGCACCGGAAGGTCCGGTCGAAGCAGTCTGGAACGGTGCGGTCCTCGCGCACAGCGACGCCACCGTGGTCGTCGAGGGCAATCACTACTTCCCACCCGACAGCATCAACTGGGACGCGTTGTCGCGCAGCGACAAGAAGACCGTGTGCCCTTGGAAGGGGCAAGCGGGCTACTACACGATCGAGGTCGCCGGCGAGCGCAACGAGGCCGCCGCATGGACCTACGCCGGCCCCTTGCCGGCCGCGGCCCACATCAAGGACCACGTCGCCTTCTGGCGCGGCGTCGAAGTCAGGCCGGCCGCGTCCGCCTGACGTCCCGTGGCGCCCCGCGTCAGCGCACCAGGATCCGGGCGCCACGCGAAGGAACCAGCGCCGTCCCGGAGAGCGC
>JALYRA010000344.1 GCA_030855545.1 Actinomycetota bacterium
GCGCGCATGGGGCCGAGATCGGCGAGCGCGAGCCCGGTGCGCCGGCGCAGCTCGAACGCGAGCACACGATTCGCGAGCCGGGCGTGCAGGGGCCAGGCGCCCTTCAGCGCGCGCCGCTCGCCGAGGACCAGGTCGGCGCGGCGTTCGATGACCGGGGTCGCGACGAGCGGTAGCTGACGCGGATCGAGCGAGCCGTCGCAGTCCATGAAGCAGACGACATCGGCCGTCGCGGCCCAAAGGCCGGCGAAGCACGCGGCGCCGAATCCGGGCCGCGGCTCGACGATGACCTCAGCGCCGAGCCTGGCTGCGAGCTCGCCCGAACCATCGGTCGAGCCGTTGTCGACGACGATCGGACGGTAGCCGTCTGGCATCCGGCCGAGCACCCATGGCAGCGCCTCCGCCTCGTCGAGCACGGGCAGGACGACGTCGATCATGCGACGCGCTGTCCAAGCTGGCGTTCGAGGTAGCGCTCGACCCCGTCGAGCGCCTGCGGCAGGTCGCGTCGCCCGAAGCCGATCCGGAAGTGATTGCCCGGATAGCCGTAGACGGAGCCCGGGACGAGCAGCACGCGCTCCTCCTCGACAAGGCGTGCCGCGAGGTCCTCCACCGGCAGGCTCGGGTCGAGCCGCGGGAAGGCGACACAGCCGGCACGCGGCCTCACCCACTCCAGAGTTCCGTCCCAACGGGCGAAGAAGCCGTCCAGGATCTCCATGTTCGCGCCGAGCAGGGCGCGGCTCCGCGCCAGCACGTCGACGCGGGCGCGCAGTGCGATCAGCGCGAGGATCTCGCTCGGGGCGCTGTTGCACGACGAGAGATAGTCCTTGTACGTCCCGACCCGGGCGAGCAGTTTCCGATCTTTCGTTGCGATCCAGCCGATCCGGAGGCCGGCGAGCCCGAAGGCTTTCGACATGACGCCGATGCTGACCGCGTGGCCCCCGTACTCGACGGCGGCCGGGAGCAGGTCGACTGGGTCGTGCTCGAGCTGGCGGTAGACCTCGTCCGAGAAGAGGTGCGCGCCGGCCTCGGCCGCGAGCGCCTGGACAGCGTCGAGCGTCTCCCGGCTCGCGAGTGCCCCGGTCGGGTTGTGCGGGAAGTTGACGATCATCACGCGGGTCGACGGGCGAATCGCACGCCGCAGCGCCTCGACGTCGAGCGCCCAGCCCGCCGCGGGATCAAGCGGGACGAGCGTCACCTCGGCGCCCGCCGCGCGGGCGACCTCGTGCAGCGACTGGTATGCCGGCCAGGTGACGACGGCGTGATCGCCCGGCCGGAGGATCGCGTTCAGTGCCAGGAAGATTGCCTCATCCGCGCCGGCGAACGTGGCGACCTGATCGGGCTCGACGCCGGTGTACATGGCCGCGATCTCGTCGCGGAGCGCGAGCATCCCGTCGGGTTCGGTGTAGCCGAGGGCGAGCTGGGTCCAGAGCTCGTGCGTCTCGGGATCGGCGAGCTCGAGCAGCTCGGCGAGGAGGAGCGGCTCGACGTCCGAGGTGCACAGCAGATGCTCGGCGCGCGGCCCGAGCTCGGCGAAGAATCGCTCCAGCCTGAGCCCGCGGACGTTGCGCAAGGAAGTGGCTGTCACCGTGCATAGGTTTCCTCACCGGTGGTGGATCACGCATTAAGGTTTCCTGACACCGATGCCGACGACTCGCTCCGCCAGCGCAAAGCGGCCGCCGCTGAGGGAGCGGGCGGGCTCGGTGACGCGGCTCTGGATCGACCTGTTCGACGAGCACCGGCTTCTGACGCACGCAAGCGCGATCTCCTTTCAGGCACTGAAGGGGCTCGTGCCGCTCGCGCTCTTCGGCATTGCCTTGCCGGGCGTGCTCGGGCTGTCGGACCTCTGGGAAGATCAGCTGCGGGAACGGGTGTCGAACCAGTTCACGCCCACCGTGTTCGTCGCAATCGACACCGCCGTCGAGAAGATCATGCGAGAGGGAAGCGCGGCGCTGCCGATCTTTGCCGGGGTCCTGCTGCTCTGGTACGCCTCTGGGCTCGTGCGCGCCTGCATGGGCGGCATCAACTCGATCTTCGAGGCCGACGAGCAGCGGTCGCTCCTCCGGCGCTGGGCCCTGTCGATCGCGCTCGCGCTCTGCACGACCGGCGCGTTCATCGTCGCGATGATCGCCGTCGTCGCCGGACCGCGGCTCGATTCCGACGGAATCGGCCACATCCTCCTGCTCGTCGGGCGGTGGCCGCTGGCCGTTCTCGCGCTCGGGCTCGCGGTCGGCGTACTCGTCCGCTTCGGCCCCGCGGATCGGCGGCGAGTGCGGTGGGCGAGCGTCGGCGCCGCCGTCGTCGTCGCGGCCTGGATCGTCCAGGCGCTGCTCTTCTCCTGGTACGTGGGCTCGTTCGCCAACTTCATGTCGGCGAGCGGCGCCCTCACCGTCTTCCTCGTGCTGACGGCTTTCCTCTACACGGCGTCGATCATCTTCCTCGTCGGGATCGAGATCGACGAGCTCCTGCGCAAGGACGCGAGTGCAGGCGAGAAGGGGATCATCGGCGTCTTGCGCGGCATGAGCCGGTGATTCAGGTCTGCTCACAACCCGGCGGCGCGGCCCCCGCTCGCCTAGTGTGGGCGGTCGAGGAGGTTCGATGGCTGAGAGTACGGGGCTGGTTTCGCTGAGCGAGCGTCGCTTCGCCGCGAATCAGACAGTGTTCCGCAGGTCGAACGAGCGTCTGAGCCGTCGGCTAGCGGTGTACGCCCTCGAATCGATCGAGTACGTCTGCGAGTGTGGCGACGACTTGTGTTGCGACCGAATCACGCTGCTCTCGAGCGAGTACGAGCACGTTCGCTCGCGCCCGGCCTGGTTCCTGATCGCTCTCGACCATGAGATCCTCTCGGGCGGCTCCGAGACGATCGCGGAGACGCACGAGCACTACCAGGTTGCGGAGAAGACCGGCGCGGCCGGCGCGCTCGCCGAAGCGATGGACACCCGCGCAAGACAGTGATCGGCGTCTTCGGGGGCTCGGGCTTTTCCTCCCTCCTCGAAGAGACCGAGCAGGTGGTCGTCGAGACGCCCTACGGCGCCACGTCGGCACCGATCGCACTTGGGAATATCGGGGACCGGCAAGTGGCCTTCATGCCGCGGCACGGTCTCCACCACGAGCTTCCTCCCGCGCAGATTCCCTACCGCGCGAACGTCTGGGCGATGCACGAGCTCGGCGTGCGGCGGCTGCTCGGCCCGATCGCATGCGGCTCGCTCAGGCTCGAGCTCGCTCGCGGCGACTTCGTCGTCTGCGACCAGTTCGTCGACCGCACGACCGGGCGCGCCGACACCTTCTACGAGGGGCCGGAGACAACGCATGTCTCGGCGGCGGAGCCGTTCTGCCCGGAGCTACGGCGCGTGCTCGTCGAGACGGGCGCGGAGCTCGGCCACCCGACGCACGACGGCGGCACGGTCGTCGTCGTGCAGGGGCCGCGGTTCTCGACCCGGGCCGAGTCGCAATGGTTCGCCGCGATGGGATGGGATCTCGTCAACATGACCGCCTACCCGGAGTCGTGGCTCGCCCGGGAACTCGAGCTCTGCTACGCGAGCATCGCGATCGTCACCGACTACGACGTCGGCGTCGACGGCGGCGAGCCTGTGTCGGCAGAGGAGGTCGTGCGGAGTTTTGGGGAGGGCATCGACCGGCTGCGCGCCCTGCTCGGTGGGGCGATCCCGCGCATCGGCCCACAGTCGCAGGACGTGTGCGCCACGGCTCTCCGCGGCGCCCGGTTTTAGTAGCGCCGCTCGAGCAGGCGGTAGGCGCCGGCCACGCCGAGGCCGTACACAAGGTGGTAGGAGAGGTCGATCGCGAGCTCCTTCGCCGGATACTTCCACGGCGGCTCGTAGATCCCGAGCGGCACCATCGTTGCGTACGAGAAGCCCCAGACGAGGCTGCCGAACCCGAGGCCGTGCGACACGGGCCGCGAGGCGAACGTCCCCTCGGCGAGGCCGTACGCGGCCCCCCAGGTTGTCCCGTAAAACCAGTGGACGGCGTTCGTGAGCGTGGGTACGTCGGCGAGCGTCACCTTCTGGTCGACGGCGTCCGCGGCCTTCTTTGCGACCTGTGCCGGCGCCGGGGCGTCCCGCCAACGGCGCGGTTGCTTCTCCTCGCCGCCGCCGCCGCGGATGCGGCCGACGAGCTCCTGATAGCCGGTCATCAGCGCGGTGCCGACGAGCCCGGCGACGAGGCCCTTGCCGACGGCTCCGAGTGGGGAGGCTTGCTCTCTCATGGCTGGGAGGATGCCCAAACTGTTGATCCGCCAATCGTGGTGCCGGGAGCGGGGACTGGTCGCTCCGCTCCCGGCCGCCACGTCTACCTAACTCGCGGCGAAGCCGCCGAGCGCGGCGCCGCCGGGAGTGATCCCGCCGTCGACGTCGATCGGAGTCAGATCGCCGGTCGTCTGGTCGACCTCGAACGCGTGCACGGTGCCGTCGAGCGCGTTGCGCGCGTAGAGGTACTCACTGTTTCGGCTCAGGGACATGTCCCCGGCGCCAGAGACGCCGATCACGGCTTCGCTCGGGTTGATCAGGAAGATCGTCCCGTCCGTGTTGACGCCGTACAGCGAGATGTCACCGGTCTGGAAGTTCGTGATGTACGCGAACTTGTTGTTGTCCGTGACCACCACCCAGCAGGTGTCGGAGCGCCCGTTCCGGACGGTCGGGCCGAGCGGCGTCAGCACGCCGTCGTCACCGACCTCGTAGGAGGCAGCGCCTCCCTGGAGCGGTGCTGCGCCGAAGTTCTCCGTCGTGATCAGGTCGTTCTGCTGCGTGAACGTGAAGCCGAACGGACCCGACCCCGTCGACTCGTTCACGATCGGGCCGGTCGCGATGCCGTGGTTGTCGACCGTGTACGTGTCGATCTTGTCCGACGCACGCTGGGTGACGACGAGCACCTCACCCTTCTTGTCGAACGAGATCTGCGCGCACCCGGAGACGGCGCCGCCGCTAACGGGCCGTGACGAGCCCGCGATCGGCTCGAGCTGGCCGTTCGGGCCGAGTTCGAAGCCCGCGATGTTCGGGACGCCGCCCATGCAGTTGGAGCCGCCGCCGTTCAAGACATAGACGATGCCCCTGCTGACAGTGACGCTGAGCGGATGGTCGCCGCCGGAGTTCTGCACCTCGAGGAGCTCGAGGCCGCCCGGCCGCGTCTCGAACACCGAGACGGTGTCGCTGCCCGCGTTGACAGTGAGCAGGAAGCGGTCGCTGCCGCCGAGGTTGTTCGGCGCCGACTCGCGCGAGTGGCCCGTAAGAATGACCCCGTTTGCGGTGTTCTCGAGCAGGCCGCTTCCGAGGCCGCCGGTCGGGAAGGACCCGGCAGGCGTGAGCGTGCCGTCGGCGGCCCGGTCGAAGACGATGATCTCGTTCCCGTCCGGGTCGTTCGTCCAGGCATACGCTGCGCCCGGTGTTCCCGCCGCCGTCACTGAGCCGGCGCCGGCAAGCGTCAGCAGTCCGGCGGCGAGTGCCGCCAGGGTGAGTGTCAGTTTCTTCATCTGGTTCTTGACCCCCTCAAGTCTTCGTTGTCTTGGCCGGGCATGGTGGAGGGGGCGTATGAGCATCGGGTGCGCGCGATCTGAAGATTCGCTAATACACGGCGGCAGGCGGGGTTCGATCCGCTGCAAACGGCGATAAGAGGCGCATGCGGCTCCTTCCTCTCAGCATGCGATGGTGGCTCGGCTTTGCGTTCGCTGCCGTGGCGGCAACGACGGCGATCGCGGTCGCCGTCGGGATGTCGAGGCAATCCGAGAACGCTTTCCGGGTCGAAGCCGAGTCCCGCGCAATCGACCACACCGTCGCTGCGAACGCGGCGCTGCGGCTGGCGATCACGCGCGGCAATCTGGACGAGGCCGTCGAGGCAGTCTCGACGCGCCGACGCCTGGCGCTCTTCGTGCTCGACAAGGACGGCGAGCCGATCACGGCGCCGCGAGCAGCGCAGACGGAGCTTGCTTCGATCCCCGGCGTCGACCGGGCGATCGCCGCCGCGCTCGACGGCCGGCGCTACGTGCGCAGCTACGACCGGGGAGCGGTGACGGTGGTGGCGCTGCCGATGCCGTGGGACTCGGCGGCCGCGCTCGTCACCTACTCGCTTCAGCCCGGCTACGGCGGCACGATGGCGATGATCGAGGACCAAGTCGTCCCGGTGCTCATCTGGGCCGTTCTGCTCGGAGGTCTGGGAGGAGTCGCGATCGCGTTCCTCACGACCAGGCGCTTGCGGCGGATTGCCTCGGCGGCGCACGAGATCGAGGGCGGGAGCTTCGGCCGCCCACTCGAGCCTCGCTTCCTCGACGAGATCGGATCGCTCGCGGCCACGATCGACCGGATGCGCGTCCGCCTGCAGGAGTCCTTCGACCGGATCCAGTCCGAGCGGCTGCAACTTCGCCGGACGCTCGAGCGTCTCGATCAGGGAGTCATCACGGTCGACGCAGACCTGATGATCGAAGCCGCGAACGACGCCGCGGGAACGCTCTTCGGGGCGGGGCCGCTGGTCGAGGGCGCGCCGCTACCCGATCCCTGGGCCGACTTCCCGCTCCGCGCGTTCGCACAGGGATTGTTTCAACCGGATGCGACGGTCACGCGCGACCGCTTCGTGCCGGACGAGGGCCGTTGCTACACGATCTGCGGGATCCCCGCCGGCGCTGCATTCCGGACGGCGCTGCTCGTCGTCACCGACGTGACCGAGATCGAGCGGCGCGAGGCGACCGAGCGTGACTTCGTCACCAATGCGGCGCACGAGCTGCGCACTCCAGTCGCCGCCATCAGAGCCGCTTTCGAGGTCCTCGCGGCGGGCGCCAAGGAGAAGCCGGAGGAGCGAGACCACTTTCTGGCGATCATCGAGCGCCAGTCCGAGCGGCTCGTCCGGCTCAGCCGGGCGCTGCTCGTTCTCGCTCGCGCCCAGAGCAACCAGGAGTCGGTGCGAACCGTGCCCGTCGACCTCTGTCCGCTGCTCGACGAGATTGCGGCCGGTATCCGTCACAACGGCCGGCTGCAGGTCGACGTCGACTGCCCGCCGGGGCTCGAGGTGCTGGCGGAACCCGATCTCGTCGACCAGGTGTTCTCGAACCTGGCGGCCAACGCGGCGAAGCACACGGACGGCGGCCGGGTCGGAATTCGGGTTCGGGCTTACGAAGCCGGCCGCGTCGAGATCGAGCTCGCGGATACTGGCTCAGGTATGCCGGATGGCATCCAGCGACGCGTCTTCGAGCGCTTCTACCGCGGCGGCGCCCGCGATTCGGACGGCTTCGGGCTCGGCCTTGCGATCGTCCGCCAGGCCGTGGACGTGATGAACGGAACCGTCGAGGTCAGCTCGGTCGTCGGCGGCGGCACGACGTTTCGCGTCACGCTGCCGCTCGCCAAGGCGATTGCATGATCGGCCGGATCCTCGTCGCCGACGACGAGCGCGACATCCTCGACGCGGTCGCCTACGCCCTGACCGCCGAAGGCTTCGATGTCGAGGTCGTCACGGACGGGGAGGCTGCGCTCGCGGCGGCGCAGCGGGAGGAGTTCGACGTCGTCCTGCTCGACGTGCTCATGCCCGGGCTCTCGGGTACGGAGGTGTGTCGCCGGCTGCGCGCCGACAGCATCGTCCCGATCCTGATGCTGACCGCCAAGGACGCGGAAGTCGATCGCGTGCTCGGGCTCGAGGTCGGCGCGGACGACTACGTGACGAAGCCGTTCTCGATCGCCGAGCTCGTCGGCCGCGTGCACGCGATCCTGCGCCGGCGCGACTTCGAGCGGGCCGCCGCCGGTAGCCCGATCCGAGTGCTCGGCGGGCTCCGGATCGACCTCACGCGCCATCGCGTCGAGATCGGCGGTAGCCCGGTGCAGCTGACGCCGTCGGAGCTGAGGCTGCTCGCATTCCTCGCCGACCGTCCCGAGCAGGTCTTCTCGCGCGCGCAGATCATGGAGCACCTTTGGGAGACGCCGTACGTCGGCGACGCGCGAGCCTGCGACGTGCACATCTACAACCTCCGCCAGAAGATCGAGCTCGACCCGGCCCATCCGACGCGGCTGTTGACCGTGCGCGAGGTCGGTTACCGGCTCGTCGCCGCCTGACCGCCGCATTTTCACTGGCCGCTCGTCGCGTCTACGGCCGCGCGCCCGAGGTTCGTCTCACCAGCGCGACGGTGACGAGCCTCGGGCCGCGGCCGTCGATCAGCTCGAGGTCGAGCTCGCCGCCCGGTTTCCGCTCGGCGAGGAGCTTCGAGAGGTCGGCGGCGGAGTCGATGGGGATGTCGTCGGCGGCGATGATCACGTCGCCGACCGCAAGCTCTGCCGCCGCGCCCGGGCCACCGGGATAGACGACCGTGACGGCCGCTCCGCGCACGGAGGCGTCGAGGCCGAGCTGAACTGCGGCCGCGCCGGAGTCGACCGAGCCGTAGGCGATTCCGAGCCAGGCCTCCGCCGACGGCGTCTGCTTCTGGATCTCCCGGATCACCGGCAGCGCGCCGTCGATTGCGATCGCGAAGCCGATGTTCTCCGCCTCGGCGAGCCGCACACCAGCGGTGTTGATCCCGACGAGGCGGCCCGAACGGTCGACGAGCGGTCCGCCCGAGTTGCCGGGGTTGATTGCTGCATCGGTCTGAAGAAGGCCGGTCAGCTCGCCGTTCCGCCCGTCGATCGTCCGGTCGAGACCCGAGACGATCCCGGACGTGACGGTTGGGCCGCCGAGCCCGAGCGGGAACCCGATCGCGATCACTGGATCGCCGAGCCTCAGAGCCGACGAGAGTGCCAGCTCGATCGGCACCAGATCGTCGGCCTGGACTCGGATGACCGCGAGATCGCGCTCGGGCGCGGTGCCGATCACCGTGCCGGCGAGCGGCTCGGCATGGCGGTCGTCGTTGAAGGCGACCGAGACGCCGGTCACGCCCTCGACGACGTGGTTGTTGGTGACGATCAGGCCGTCGCGGGCAAGCACGACGCCGGAGGCCTCGCCCTCGCCGCCGCCGAACGAGGTCGTCCGGATGCTGACGACCGAGGGAAGGACGCGCTCGACGGCGTCGGCGATCGATCCTGTCGTGTCAGGCGGCGCCCCACGAGGCGCTGCAACCGTGGTCGCAGGCGGGTCAGGTGGCTCGGGCGGCGCTGCTACCTCGTCGCCGCCACCGCTGCAACCGGCGAGGGCGAGTGCTGCAAACGCGAGCGCCGCAAGCCTCACGGAAGCCTCGGGAAGGTGACGACCGCGACCGCGGAGGCGGCGAGTAGCAACACGAGACCACCAGCGAGGAACGCGAAGGTGACCTCCTGCTTGCGCTCGACCTTGCTCACGAGAGAGTCCATCTTGTCGTATGCCTCGCGAAGGTCGCCGATGCTCT
>JALYRA010000348.1 GCA_030855545.1 Actinomycetota bacterium
TTCGACGGCATGCACGCGTAGTAGGAGCACTCGCCGCCGACGAGGTGCTCCTCGACGATCGCCACCTCGAGACCCGCGTCGGCGAGCCGTCCGGCGGCGACCTCGCCCGCCGGGCCGGCTCCGATCACGATTACGTCGTACTCGGTCATCGCCACGAGTCTCTCAGATCACCCTTGTGCGACGATCGCTCGAATGGATGCGGAGGAGCTACGCCGGGTGATGTCGCACTGGGCAACCGGCGTCGCGGTCGTGACGAGCCGCGGCGACGAAGGCCCCCGCGGTGCAACGACGAACGCGCTCACCTCGCTCTCGCTCGACCCGCCGCTCGTGCTCGTCTGCCTCGACAACGGCTCGAACACCCTGGCGGCGGCTCGCGCATCCCGGCGCTTCTGCATCAACGTGCTGGCGGTCGGTCAGGAGGAGATTGCGCGGCGCTTCGCGACGAAGGAGAGCGGCGAGGAGAAGCTGGCGGGTCTTCCCCACGACCTCGCCGACGGGGTGCCCGTCCTCCACGGCGTCCTCGCCTGGTTGGTCTGCGAGGTCGAACAGGAGGTCGCGGGGGGCGACCACGAGATCCTGATCGGTCGTCCGCTCGAAACGGGCGGAGACGAGGAAGCGCAGCCGCTCGTCTTCTTCGGCGCCCGCTACCTGTGATGCGGGACGCGTCTACGCAAGCGCGCCAATCGCCTGCTTCAGCCGGTCCGTGAGCTCACGCGCCTTCGCCACCGTCGGCTTGGACGGCTCGACGTAGATCGGCTCCCCGACGTGCACTTCCGTCCGACGGCGCCCTGGACGCGGAAGTCCGCGCGTCCCGACGAGGCGCACGGGCACGAGAGGCGCCCCGGTGACGAGGGCGAGCCTTGCGGCTCCCCGATGGAAGACGCGCCCCGGCAGCTGCTTCGACGTGCCCTGCGGAAAGATCCCGATTACGGCGCCGGCCTGCAACAGCGCTGCCGCGCGGGACATCGCCGAGCCGTCGCCGGTGCCGCGCTCGACCGGAAACGCGCCGAACGCCTCCATCGCGCGCCCGACCAATGCGAGACGCCAGAGCTCGGCCTTGGCCATGTAGCGCACGGGCCGAGGGGTGACGAGCGCGAGCAGCCAGGGGTCGAACATCGACTCGTGGTTGGCCACGAGGATCGCCGGGCTCCCCTCGGGGATGCGCTCGGCGCCGGTGATTCGGACGCCGTACAGACGGTGTGCGATGACACGAAAGTTCGCTCGCTCGAGCAGCCGGTAGAGGATCATGCGCTAGGAGAAGGCCGTTTCACGCGTGATTCCCGAGCGGCAGATTGATCGCGCCCGGTAGATGCTCCTCGGCGTACTCCGCCGCCGGCAGAACCTCGTCGAGGAGCCAGACGACCTCGCTACGAGCGATTCCTGCGCACTAGGTTGAACGGTCGCCGCGTTCCGCGAAGTCCCGTTTCTCCATTGGATCGACTGCGCGATGGCCAATCGGTAAGTACCAGCGAAGCGCTCGCCCGAGACGCGACCGCTGGCACCAGCACGCGGGCGCGCACCCGCACAGCCGACCCGTTGGGTTTTGGACGCGCGCAAGCAAGCTCCGCTTCACGCCTTCGATCGTAACTCGCATCTACGTCCCGCGCGGGCGGGTAAAGGTCTCGCGTACCCAGCACTCATCTGGTTGACCGGGATAGCCAGCATCCGTTTTGTGCACGCGACAAGAGAACGATTTCGGGCACCCTTCGAAAGTGTGCGTGACGAGGCCGACGAGCATGTTCTCCGGGCTTGGCGTCGGCGTTTCCTCCACGCCGGCTCCGCGCCAGGGCAAGGGTCGTCGCCATTGAACGTCCCGGTCATCATCGACGCGGTCGTCGCCGTTGCCGAGTGGGGTCATGAGCCCGTTCGACGACCTCGGGATCCCACTGCAGATTCTCGCGAGTCTGGGATTCGCGCGAACAAGCCGAGGCCTGGGGCGAGAAGGTCGCAGCTGCCCGTGAGGAAGCAGGCTTCGGCGGCCGCCCGCCCTCGATCGAGTACCTCGAAGTCCACCGCATCGTCCAGCGGTAGCCCGGGTGGCGCGGCGGTTCGCGCTGCTCGCGCCAACCCTGGCCTGGGACACAGTGCTCTCGTTCGACCCGCCCGGGCGGTTACTCGCGCGAAACCGCCGGGTTCCGGCTCGGCCTAGCGCAGGATGCGACTGGACTCGGCGACGAGGTCGATACCGGCGATGACGGCAATCGCGGCGAGCCCGAGCGGCACGACGATTCGGCCGACCTGAAGCAATCGCTTGCGCGCACCGGCGCGCCTGACGAGGAACGCGGCGATGGTGAGGAGCGCGGCGGGAACGA
>JALYRA010000012.1 GCA_030855545.1 Actinomycetota bacterium
GGTTCCTGAACCGCCCCGGTATCACCGTCACCGAGCGCGGCCGCGAGGGATTGGCGCGCGTCGTCCCGCTGATCCTGAACAACAAGCGGAGCCCGTTCGACGATGTCCGCGTCCGCCGTGCGATGGCATACGCGCTCGACGTCGAGTTCATCGCGCGGACGGCCTACGCCGGCGTACTTCGGCCGGCGAAGAGCCCGTTGACGCGCTTCATTCCGTGGGCGTACACCTCGAAGGTGCAGCAGTATCCGCACAACACTGCGCGCGCGAACGCGATCCTCGACGAGGTCGGTCTCCGGCGCGGCGCGAACGGCACGCGCTTCCGGACCTCGCTCATCTTCGACGCCGGCTTTGCCCGGCAGGCCGAGCTGATCAAGGCGCAGCTCGGCGAGGTCGGGATCGTCGTCGATCTGAGGCTGATGGAGATGAACACCTGGGTGCAGCGGCTCTACATCCAGAAGGACTTCGACATGGGCTACACGAACTACACGCACCCGGCCGACCCGGACGTCGGCTGGAAGCGCATCTACGTCTGCACGAACATCGTCGCGGCGCCGTTCACGAACGGGGCCGGCTACTGCAACCAGGAGGTCGACCGCCTCTTCGACCAGGCGGCGACGGAGCTCGACGAGAAGAAGCGCGGCGACATCTACAAGCGGCTGCAGCGAAAGCTCGCCAGCGAGGTTCCGGTCATCCCGATCGCCGACGGGATCGGCCCGTGGATCTTCCGGAGCTCCGAGTTCCGCGGTTTCGGGAACGCGGGCTCGAAGGAGCAGTTCGCGTTCGGCGAGCAGGTGTGGTGGACGAAGGGAGCGGTACGTCGAGGCTGACGGCTCCGGCCGGGCTCTAGCCTCGTTCATCCTCCGGCGGCTGGCCGGAGGCGTCATCCTGCTCACGGTCGTCGTCGCTGCAACGTTCGTCCTGATCTCCCTCGCCCCCGGGGACACTGCGCAGGTGCTGGCCGGGCAATCGGGAGCGGATCCCGAGTACCTGCAGGAGATCCGTGAGCGGCTCGAGCTCGACCGGCCGCTGCCCCTCCAGATCAAGTCGTACCTCGGCGGCGCCGTGCAGGGCGACCTCGGGTTCTCCGTCGTTCGCGGCCAGCCGGTGTCCACCGCGATTCGTGCGCGGGTCGGCGCCAGCGCCCTGCTCGCGGGAGCCGCCATGACGGTTGCCGCGCTGCTGGGGATCCTGCTCGGCGTAGTCGCGGCGGCGCGGCGAGGTGGGATAGCGGACGCTGCGATCTCGGTTCTCTCCCTCGTCGGCTACTCGGTGCCGGTCTTCTGGCTCGGCCAGCTGCTGGTGGCGCTCTTCGCAGTCCGCCTGCACTGGCTACCCGCGGGGGGGATGCGTTCCGCCGAGGGTGCGTCGGGTGCGGTCGATGTCGCACGGCACCTCGTCCTGCCCGCCGGCAGCCTGTCGCTGCTGCTCCTCGCCCTGATCGTGCGGGTGACGCGCGCCGCGATGATCGACGCGCTCGGCGAGGACTACACGACGGTGGCCAGGGCAAAGGGCCTGCCGGAGAGTCGCGTTCTCTTCAAGCACGCCCTCAGGAACGCCCTGCGACCGGTCGTCACCGTGCTGACCGGCTATCTCGGCCTGGTGCTCACCGGTGCCGTCCTCGTCGAGACCGTTTTCGTGTGGCCGGGGCTGGGACGGCTCCTCTACGACTCCGTGCTCGCCCGCGACACCCCCATGCTGACGGGAATCCTGATCTTCTCCGCCACGCTCGTGGTGCTCGCGAACCTCGTCGCGGACATCCTCTACCGGGTGCTCGATCCGCGAGCGGGATTCCGCTGAGCCTCCGAGCACTACGCAGGTCGCGCCGCTTCGTCGCCGGCCTCGCCTTTCTCGCGCTGGCTGCGCTCGCCGTCGTCCTGACCGCGCTCGGCCTCGGTGATCCGTTCACACCGAGCGAGACGCTGCTCGAATCGCCGTCCGCGGCTCATCCCTTCGGGACCGACGAGCTCGGTCGCGACATCTTCGCCCGCGTGCTGCACGGGGCGGCGACCGCCCTCCAGGTCTCCTTCCCGCCGGCCCTCGTCGCAGCGGTGATCGGCACGATCGTGGGACTCGTGGGCGGGTATGTGGGCGGCATCCTCGACGAGGTGCTGCTGAAGCTGATCGAGCTCGTGCTGGTCGTTCCGCGCTTCTTGCTCGCTCTCGTCGTCGTCGCGCTCTTCGGCGGCAGCCTGCCGCTGCTCGCGCTCGTCCTCGCTGCGACCTTCTGGCCGACGACGGCACGGCTCGTACGTGCCGAGGCGATCTCGCTTCGCGAGCGGCCCTTTATCGAGGCAGCCCGGGCAGTCGGAGCCGGAGACGCGAGAATCGTGCTGCTGCACCTGCTCCGGCTCGTGATCCCGCTCGTCGCCGTGAACAGCTCGTTCCAGGCCGGTCAAGCAGTGCTGATCGAGGCGGGCCTCGCGTTCCTCGGCCTCGGCGACCGGAACGTCGTGTCGTGGGGTGCGATGCTCGCCGACGCACAGTCGTATCTCGGGATCGCGTGGTGGACGTCCGTTTTCCCCGGGTTGGCCCTGGCCATGCTGATCCTGGCGCTGAACCTGCTCGGCGACGGTGTCGCGGACGCGCGGAACGTCCGCGGGCGCGTTCGCCTCTGAACCGCGACAATCGGAGCGTGGAGCGTCGCGCGTTCGTCGTTCGGGGAGTCGTCCAGGGCGTCGGGTTCCGGCCCTTCGTGTACGGGATCGCCCGCGAGCACGAGCTCGGCGGCTTCGTGCTCAACGACGGCGAGGGCGTCGTGATCGAGGTGGAGGGCGACGCGCCCGGGCTCGACCGCTTCGCGCGGGCGCTCGTCGACGAAGCGCCGCCGCTCGCTCAGGTCGAATCGGTCGAGTCCCACGCCCTCGAGGTGCGCGGCGAGACAGCGTTCGAGATCCGAGTCAGCGAGGCGCGAGGCAGCACTGCCTTGATTCCCGCTGACGTGGCGACGTGCGACGACTGCCTCCGCGAGCTCTTCGATCCGAAGGACCGGCGATACCGCTACCCGTTCATCAACTGCACGCAATGCGGCCCGCGTTTCACGATCGTGACCGGTGTGCCGTACGACCGTCCGCTGACGACGATGGCGGGCTTCCCGCTC